>JBKHKF010000313.1:0-3659 GCA_046537745.1 Anaerolineales bacterium
GTAATGCCCAATGCCTCGAGAGCCGCGTTGAAAGCCTCATTGGTTGGCGCGAACACGGTGAAGGGACCACGCTCAGCCAGCGTCTCCGCCAGACCAGCCTCTGATACAGCTGTCACCAAAGTGCTGAACTGCTCATCGGAGGATGCCACCTCGACGATAGAGGCTGACGCTTCGCTCTGATAGCTCGGCGGCAAGATCACAGAATCGATCACGTGAACGACCCCGTTGCTGGCTTCGATATCGGCCTGCACGATACTGGCCTGATTGATGAAGGCGCCTTCTTCGGTGCTGTAGGCCAGGGCGAAGCTGCCTTCGACCGTCTCAAGCAAGTTCTGCTCAAGCACATCGGCTGCCATCAGATCACCCGGCACCACATGGTACGTCAGCACCTGGGTCAGCAGTTCCGTGTCGGCCAACAACTCCTCCGCCGTCAGGCCCAGATCTGCCAAGGCTGCCTCAAAGGCCGCATTGGTGGGAGCAAAGACGGTGAATGGCCCTTCGCTGGAGAGGGTCTCCGCCAGCCCGGCAGCTTCAACAGCCGCTACCAGTGTGGAGAAATCCTCGTTGGAAGCGGCGATATCGACGACCGTCGGCTCCGCCTCCTCTTCGGCCATCTCGGGCTCAGCGGTCGGCTCAACCGACGTCTCCGCTGGAACCTCCGTGGCTTCCGGTTCTGTTGCCTCGGTTGCAGCCGGCACCGTGGCGCTACCACCACAAGCCGCCAGCACCAAACCAGCGATCAACAACAGTGAAAACAAACTGAACTTCGTACCCTTCTTCATTTCTACCTCCTATGGTTTTACTAGTTTGTCCAACTAGTGTTTATGTATTGTATTGATAATTTCGAGATTGTCAAGGGTTAATCTTAGTAATTATCGACATATATTGGACAGCATTGCCGACATGCGGGCATGGGCGGAGGCGGAGCCTCCTTTTGATCTTGCTTGTTGATGATTGTTTAGTGGATTGCTTTAGGTCTGAGTAGAGATTGAGCGGAGGATTTAGCTCAGATAGCCCCAGGCACGCAGCTGGGTTTCGGCGTATCGGTGGAAGACCATTTGATCCTCTTCACTGAACCAGCGCTGCCAACCACCCTGCGTTCCCCGTTTCAGCTGGACCGCCAGGTCGGGCTCGGCCTGGCGATGCCAGTCGGCGGCGGGATTGCTGGCCATGGTGATTTCAATCTCGGAAACAGCCCAGGCAGCTTCGGGGATCCCCAGGTCGCGCCAGAGATCGAGGATGATCGTCTGCGCGTCCTGCAACAGATCTTCGCAACGCAATGCGCGAGTTTTTAGCTGCTTTCTGCGATCTATTCTCGATGTCAATTTTGCGTTGGAATCAAAAAAGGGCTCCCGCTTGGCGCCCTCCCGGTGGAATACTCCCCTTCGGCTCAGCAAAGGAAGGGGATAAAAAGCCAGCTCCGTCGCCGGTATTCTTCGAAATCCGGGTAGCGGGAGAGCGAACGATCCTTGGCCCGCATATTTGGAAGCCATTCGAAGAGAACAGCCGCCAACAGGATCAAAAAGGGAAGCCAATGCCATGAAACCAAGACAAAGCTCAGGTAAATCAGCAGTTCACCCAGATAGTTTGGATTACGGATACGCGCGAACAGTCCGCTGGTGATCAGCTGACCCGGGCGCAATGTTAGCGCAGTGTGTTTCTGCAAATCAGCAGCGAAATGGAGCATTACCCCCGTCCCATAGAGTGCAGGCGCCGCCGCGAACAGCAAGAGAGGCGGATGGCGTTCGAGGGCGAGCAGGACCCAGGGTGCAACCCAGTACGCTATCAACCCGCCAACGTAGATGAGACCGCGACCGATTTTGAGCGGTTTTTTCCAGCTACGATCTGGGAAGACCTGGCTTTTCACAAGCCACAACAAACCGTAGCTTCCATGAAGCCCCAGGTACAGCCAGGCCGCAGAACGGTCCCAGCCATCATAGAGGGCAATCAACACGAGGATGACCAAGGGTGTGACGCCTTTAAAAGTATCGATCAAGTGACGCTCTTGAATGGAAGCCTCTTGATCGCTCATACAGCTATGTTCCACCCGTGTGCGTCATTGCATCCATAACAACAAAGGAGGTCAGCGGCACTTTATCGGGGTCGCCGACCAGCAGCGGCTCCAGAAGTTCTCGCTCCCAGCGCACCCAGCGAGATGGATACTCATCCTGCCCGATCGGATCTTCCGGCGGACCCCAAAGCGCCTCCCAGGCTCCGTAGCTCTCATAAACCCAAAGCGCAGCCGGTTGGTCCGCCTCTCTGCCCTTTCGACCCCACAACAGATACGCCTCCTGCAGGCCAGGCAGCTCAAACAGGCCCTCCTCCTTCGCCTGGGCGAAGGCTGCGGCCAGGGATTGACGCGATACCCCTTCCTTCAGCCGATAATAATGCAGGCTGAACATAGCGGATTTATTCCTTCCATTATTCATGGGAACCTCCATATCTGGCAGGAGTTAATCTCCTGGGATCTCCAGCGCCTCGGGAGGAACCGAGTCGGTCAGCCAGGTCCCCTCCGCGGGATGATAAAAGGCATGTCCCTGGAGATAGAGCCGGCGTGCTGCCACCACCAGCACAACAGGGGAACCGTGGCGCGACCCAACAGATTCTGCCGTCTCCCGATCCGGAGATAGATGGACCCATTGCCGGCCCTTCGGCTGAAGTCCTTGCAGATGAATGGAGGCCAGTGACTTTCGTGCCGTACCATGAAATAGCTTATCGGGCGGCGCCTGCGGCTCAATTCCCAAATCAATCTCCACGGAATGACCGTAGTTCGCTCGAATTCGGTCGCCCTCATCGCTAAAGGAAAAGCGCGGTTTGTTCCCCAGTTCCACTACCTCTTTAAGGACCGCCCGATCAATCTCCCATCCGCTAAGCTGGCAAGCTGCCAGCAGGTCATCAACCTCAACCCAGCCGCCGGGCTCCAACCTTAAGCCCACGCCCTCCGGCTGATGCCGAAGGATGAAGCTGAGAAACTTGCTGAGCTCCACTCTCCGCTCAGGTCTCATGAAGGATCGGAACCTGCCCAGAGCCGTTCTTCTACCGAAATATCAGCCTGCTGGATCATCTCACGTTGTATTTTCTGCAGCTGGCGAATGCCCGCTGTGGCCAAACTCAGCAGGCTGTCAAGGTCTTGACGGCTGAGCGGTTTACCTTCGGCCGTGCTCTGCACCTCGATAAACTCACCGTTGGCATTGGCCACGATGTTCGCGTCCACATCTGCCGCAACATCCTCCTGGTAATCCAGGTCCAGCAGAGGAAGACCTTCCACCATGCCCACACTGACCGCTGCAACCGGCGATGCCAGGGCCTGCGGGTCCACGCTCCCATCCTCGATGCTCCGCCCCAGGGCCAGCATCAGCGCGATGTAGCCTCCCGTGATGGCAGCCGTACGGGTGCCTCCATCCGCCTGAATCACATCGCAATCCATGGTGATGGTGATTGGAGGCAGACGTTCTAGATGGACCGAAGCCCGCAGGCTGCGTCCGATCAAGCGGCGGATCTCCTGGGTCCGGCCCCTTGGCCGCAGTGTCTCCCGAGAAACCCGTCGGTCGGTGGATCGCGGCAGCAGGGAGTATTCCGCGGTGAGCCAGCCTCCCGGTAGTCCACCCCTATTCATCCAATGAGGTACACCCTGTTCGACAGTCGCATTGCACAACACC
>JBKHKF010000314.1:0-3640 GCA_046537745.1 Anaerolineales bacterium
GTGTAGATCTCCTTGAATTTCTCGTGGAGCATGAAGAATTCCTCGCCTTTGATGTTCCAATGGTAGTGGCGCAGCTTTTGATAGAAGACGGTGAAATCGGCGATCAGCGTGTTCAATAGGCCAGTCAATTCCTTGGACATGGGAAAATCCTTCCTTGGATGGGTTGATGTTCGGTATATTGTGAAACTCGTCCAAAATAATTGTATGGCATCGGTGGCTCCTCGACAAGGATGCCCAAGCTCCGGTTATGAAAGAGAGGGAGGGTCCGGCGGGATCCGGGCATCGCGACGGTGGACCGTCGCAACAGTTTTCCTGGCTGGCGGCTTGCTCTCTTCAGCTGAACCGAATCCCGCCATGGTTATTAGGGGCCCTTCAGGCTCTCGGCTCAATGTTCTGGTTGAGCCTGAAAAAGTTATCCGGGTCGTAACGGTTCTTGATCTTCACCAACCGCTGGTACTTCTGCTTGCCATAGGCAGCCTGGACCCGATTCTGTCCTTCATCGGCCGTCATGAAGTTGATGTAGGGACCTCCAGTGGCAAGAGGTTGCACTGCCTTCCAGAACCGCCGAGTCCAGTCAATCTGTCGGCTGTTTTGGGCTGGATCCTTCCAACCATGGTTGATAGCCACGATGTATTCCGCCTCGCGGTTGCCGGCGGCCATGCCCATATCGTCGATTTCGGCGGCGGCCCCGCCTAACTGGAACACGGCCACACGTCCCAATGGTGAATCCAGTCGACCGCTGTGGTCAATCAGTATTTCGATCAGCTCATCGGGGAGCTCGGTCACATACTCGGATTTCCAATAATATTGTTTCCCTGACGGCTGACCCTCATCCAGCATGGATTGGTGGGCGTTATAGGTTTTCACGCCGATCCGGTCGGCCACAGGCTCGCCGAATTCCCTCAGCGGCTTCAGCACGCGCCGCCCTTCCTCCAGATCGCCGGCGTAGAATACGACCAGCGCCAGAATCGGCTTCCCATGCAGTTCTTCAGGGATGAATGGGGCGGGTGGCGCCAGTCGGAAGACCGCCATAGTCCCCAGTTCCTTGGGGACGTCCGCTGTGAACTCGCGGTAGAAACGCAGCACCTCGGCTGCATCCTCCATGCGATGGATCACCAGGCCGCTGAGGATGTCGGGACCCACCGGATGCAGTTGGAATTCGAAGTTGGTGACGATGCCGAAGTTGCCACCGCCTCCACGGAGACCCCAGAAAAGATCGCTGTTTTCCTCATCGCTGGCGGTCAGAACTCGGCCGTCGGCGGTAACCACCTCCGCCGAGAGCAAATTGTCACAGGTAAACCCGTACTTGCGCGTCAACCATCCAAATCCGCCGCCGAGTGTCAAGCCGGCCAGACCCGTATCGGAGACGATGCCGGTTGACGTCGCCAAACCATGGGGCTGAGTCTCATTGTCCAGATCGCCCAGGGTCACGCCCGGCTGCACTCGGGCTGTCCGCTGTTCGGGGTCCACCTGAATGTCTTTCATGGCGGATAGGTCAATGGTCAGACCGCCATCGCAAAGGGCATCGCCAGCCACGTTATGGCCTCCGCTCCGCACCGATACCAATAACTGATGCTTGCGGGCAAAATTGACCGCTTGGACCACATCGGCGGTTTCCAGGCAGCGGGCGATGGCGCCGGGGCGTTTGTCGATCATCCCGTTCCAGATCGAACGAGCTTCTTCATATCCGTTTACGCCGGGGCGAAGCAGCTCACCTCGCAGACGGCCGGCCAAATCCTCAAAGGCCTGCTCGTCGAGCCTGGCTCGCTCCGCATTGGGAATCGCAGTTTCCATGTGCACCATTTTTCCCTCCTGATTGCTTGTCCGGTTCAACCCAAGTTTCAATCTATCAGCGCGAGTGCAGCTTGTGACCCGTCAAAGGATAGGTTTTGGGGATGGGTTGGGGGTTGGTGCCCTCGACCAACAGGAAAAAAGAAGTTGAGCTAAAGGAGCTCGAGTTCCCAGGCGCGTGCGGCCGCTTCGGTACGGTTGGTCACACCCAGTTTGCCGTAGATTTGGCTGGCGTACCATTTGACTGTGCCCATGGCCAGGACCAATTCCTCGGCGATTTGGGCGTTGGTGTGGCCCTCGGCGAGCAGTGCCAGTACCTCCTGCTCGCGCGCCGTTAGCGGTTCGATCAAGTTTTGATCGGTGGATGCTTGGAGGTCGGTTGCATCTAACGGCGCAGCGAGTGAACCGCGAAGAGCATTGATGGCTGATTCCAGGCCTAAAGACTTCCCTTGCTGAAGCGCATCGGCGAAATCTTGCGCTGGCATCTGCTGTCTACAATGTTGCAGGCGCAGATCCGCTTTCGTTGTGGCCTCATGGTCGCTGGCTGGGTGGTGCCGGACAAGTGAAAGCAAGCTCACAGCCAGTTCTGCACGGCCCTGCTGCTGCAGCACCGGTTCTACATCCACCAGCAGTGAGAAGATCAAAGGCAGGTAGTCGATATCGGTCGCAATCTTTAGCGCTTCATTAAGGTACTTGCGCGCCTCTCCGATTTCGTCCAGGCTCAAAGCCACCTTGGCCAGTCCACGATAGGAGGTGGCGAGTCCGCCTCGGTCATTTAGCGTGCGGTAGATACCAAGACTGCGTTCGAATGCGTCTCGTGCCTCTGAAAAGCTCCCTTGCAGCCGGGCGATTTCGCCCAAATGGTTGAGCGCCACCGCCATCCCTTCGGCATCGTTAAATTCACGCTTGATGGCGTAGCTGGCTTGAAAATGGTGTTTGGCTTCCGCGCGATCCTCCAGCGCCAGGGCAGCCTTGCCCCACTCGTTGAGTGGATAGGCCAGGAACCAACGGTTGCCAAGCGAGCGTGCCAGCGCAGTCGACTTCTGGGCGTGCTTTTGGGCCTCTTCATAATCGCCTTCAGCCAGTTTGGCAGTTGATAGGGCGTAATGGGCGAAGGCCAGGTTGTGCTGATCCTCCCGCTGCTCGCTGCCTCGACGGGCCGATTCGGCCAATTTGAGGGCGCGCTCGACGTCACCCTGAATCACGGCCACCAGGGCCAAACCCGCTTCCGAAGCGCCGCCCATATGCGGGGGTGGTGGAGCCCCCAGGCGTTTGTAAAGGGAACGGCTGCGTTCAAACAGCAATTTGGCCCGGCGAAACTCGCCTACACGGATCCGCAACCAACCCTCATGGTTATGCAATTGAGCCAACACCCGGTCCCGCTGTGGGGTTGAGGGCTGTCCATCAAGGCTGGCAGCAGCTTGTGCCAGTGCGTTGGCTCCTTCAAGGTAGGTGCATTTCTGCTGGCAGTACAGGAAATAGGTTGTGGCCGCCCGGTGGATGGCGCCCTCGTCCGCTTGGGACACCGCCCAGCGCCAGGCCGCCCGCACGTTCTGCAGCTCGGCGTTGATCTCTCTGAAGGCCTGGCGCTGATCCGGGCCGTGGAGTTGCTCCAATCGCTGTTGCAGGAAGGATGTGAAATAGTCCGCGTGCCGCTGCCGCATTTCGGTGGCCTTGGAGGGCGAGTGGTGCAGCTTCTCCTCGCCATACTGCCGGAGCAGTTCGTGCAGATCGTAGCGTCCGTCCGGACTGCATCGCACCAGTGCACGATCCGCCAGCCTCATGAGGGCGGGCAAGGTGCGCCGCTGCTCGATGGCCTTAGCCAGCGCCGAACTGGAAGACCTCTTTT
>JBKHKF010000315.1:0-3634 GCA_046537745.1 Anaerolineales bacterium
CCGCGGGCGTCTCGTTGGACCGCGTACGGTGGCTGTCGGAGACGAACGTTTCACAGCAAAGCGGGGCATCGTCATCTCGACCGGCACAAAGCCGCTCATTCCGCCGATCGAGGGCATCGACGAGGTCGACTACTGGACCACGCACGACGTGATTGCGATGGAAGAGGTCCCGGAGTCGATGATTGTCGTCGGTGGTGGCTCCTCCGGCTGTGAACTCGGTCAGGTTGCCGCCCAGTTCGGGGCTGACGTGACAATTATTGACGAGGAGGATCATCTGCTGTCGAGAGAGGAGCCGGAGGCATCGCAGCTGGTGGAAGATGCCTTCGCCGACGAAGGCATCAAAGTCAGGACCGGCGTCCGAGGCGAACGGATCGCTTCGCGCGATGGGTCTTTGGTGGTGACGCTGGCTGGAGGAGAAGAACTCACAGCAGAACGTGTTGCATTCGCTACCGGCCGCACTGTCGATTTGAGCGACCTGGGCCTGGAATCAGCCGGGCTTGATAGCAGCAAACCGTTCCTTGAGGTTGACGAGCACATGCGCGCTGCCGATGGAATATGGGCCATGGGAGATGTCACCGGAAAAGCGTTTCTAAGTCTCGTTGGCTTGTATCAATCCAGGATTGTCGCGGCTGACATTCTGGGGGAGGAACACGAACCTGCCCGCTACGACGCCATCCCGCGCGTCACCTTTACCGAGCCCGAGGTGGGCAGCGTTGGTATGACGGAAGCCGAAGCGCGCGCCGCGGGCCATGACATCGTCGTCGCCGTCAAACAACTGCCGGCAACGTTCGCCGGGATGGTCCATTGGCTCGAACGCGGAATCCTGAAAGTGGTCGTTGACCGCGAGAGCGGCACGCTGCTCGGAGCCACGGTGGCCGGTCAGCAGGCCGGGAACATGCTGGGCATGCTCAACCTCGCCGTACACGCGCAGGTGCCGCTGTCGAAGCTGCGCACGATGATGTACGGCTTCCCGGCACTCTACAGCGCGCTGGGTGAGGGTCTGGGAGGCTACGCCAAGGCCGGGGTGATCAGCGTGATGGATCCCAATTACGAAGGGCTTGAGCAGCTCGAAGAAGTTGGGTGACCAACAGGATCGTGACGAGGCGAGTGGCCAATAGACTTGCCAAGCGCAGCGCGCCCAGCCAGACAGCCGCACCCTGCGCGCGGCCAAGCCTCTGGTGGCAGTGAGTAGAGGCTTTGAAAGCACTGCACCTCCCGGTCGGCTAACATTGTCGAAGCCGCATCTGGCCACGGGAGGTGCAGATTGCCTCGCTCAGGTTTCCCGACCGCCTTCGATAGCCAGACGCGCCTCCAAATTCACTTGCCTGGTTGAAGGGAGTGCCCGGCCCACCAGAGGCGGGTCGGCCGCGTTAACCACCGAGGTTTCCTTCGGCATCTCCCGAAGGGCGCCCCGTTGGGCCTGGAAGCGGAGAGGAATGGCACTGGATCGTTGGCGGGACCGAAGGAGCTGGCTGCGTTTTAGCGACGGCTCACGCTGCTCCCCAGCCAAAGCAGCATCCACCGCTACCTTGCGACCGGATGCCCGCTGCCACAACCCTTGGATGGCGAGTTCCGCGAGCGGTCCTCAACTAATCGAACACTGAGCTTTATTAAAATAAATATAGAGGACCCAATGACCAGGATCGAACCGAGTCCAAATTTGGAGAGAGAATATGCCCCGATACTTGATTGAAGTTCCACACGAGGACAGGAAGGATGCATGCAAGCGAGCTGTCCAGGTCTTTAACGATACCGGTTCCCACTTTATGACCAACGCTGATTGGGGCTGCGCCGACGACGTACACAAGGCGTGGATCGTGATTGAACTCGAGAGCAAAGAGCAGGCTCGCTCGATGCTGCCACCGCTCTACCGCCAGAAGGCAAATATTATCGAATTGCAAAAGCTTGGTCAGGAATCCTTCGAAGATGCCGAGGACCTGCATGGCTAGTGAAATTGCCATGCAAGCTCCAATCGCTGCAGGCCCGCTGGGCTCCCCGGCCCGGCCACGCATGCCGCCATCAAGACAACGCTAATCGAAGCACAACTCCTGCTGGATGAAAACATTTCCACAGATCCAGGAAACAGTGGAAATTGGGAACGATAGCCAGGGACAATAGCAAAGGAGCGGCGGTAAGCAACCGCGCTTTTTTATATCCGGTAAATTAGGCTAGTAGCAGGGACTTACAAACCAATGAGGCAGGAAAAATATGACTGATTATGATGTGATTATCGTCGGCGCCCGCATAGCAGGATCGGTGCTGGCCAGCCACCTTGGAGATCGCGGCCATCGGGTCCTGCTGCTCGATCGGGATACCTTTCCCAGCGACACCCTTTCTACACATTTCTTCCGGGCTCCGGCGATACGAGCCTTTGAATCCATCGGCGCGCGGGAGGATATCGAGGCCACCGTGCCGCAATTGACGGTCGATTACAACGTCATCGATGGGACCGTTTTTCCCGAGCCGCTGGAGGAACCCGAGGATTACCCCTATTACCTGTGCGTGCGGCGCCTGACGCTTGATCAGATTCTGGTCCAGCGGGCGCAAGCGACCGAAGGGGTTGAGATGCGGGAAGGCGCGGTTGCCACCGGCCTGCTGTGGGAGGACGATCGATGCATTGGCGTAAAGTATAAGGAAGAGGATCGTTTGGAAGCGCGCGCTCGCGCGGTGATCGGGGCCGACGGCGTCCGGTCTACCGTGGCGCGGAATGTGGATCCGGAAGTGGAAGACGAGCGGCCGGTCGAAAGGACGATGTATTACGGGTACTACCGGGGTATCCCGGTCAAGGAGGGTCCCGCGGCCGAGTTCCATTTTCTCGGCAACCAGCTCGTATATTGCATCCCTACCAACGATGATCTCACGCTGCTGGCCGCCTCAGTCCCAATTGAGGAGTTCGACGAATTCCGCAGCGATCCGGAGGGGAAGCTGATGAATGTGCTTGAGTCGATGTCAGCGTTGGCGCCCCGTTTGGAGGACGCTGAACGAGAAGGTCCCATTAAGGGCACCGGCACTATCCCCTGCTTCCGGCGAGTGCCCTACGGGCCCGGCTGGGCTTTGGTCGGCGACGCCGGTATGACGATGGACCCATGGTCAGGTCAGGGCATCGATCAGGCCTCCACCCACGCAACGATGCTGGCGGACCACCTCGATGAATTTTTGACGGAGGAATCGGATTGGGAATCGGCCATGAAAGCTTATCACCATCAACGTAACGAGTTCAGCCAGAAGATCTATCGGCGGACAGCGGACTTCGCACCCGATCTGCGGCCCATGACCCAAAAGGCGCTGGAGCGGCGAGGGTTAGCCTGAGTTCTCTCGGCGGCTGAATAAGCGTACTTGCTGTTGTGGAGGTCAAGCTCAAAATGTCCTTCAATCCGGAGGCCGGCTGGGTCGCTCGACGGTTCCGCAGGCTGGAGGTTCGAATCCCGCCCGGCGGGCTCAGGGATTGACGGTTCCTCGGCTAAATATCGCCAGAATCACGGCAAAAACCCCCACCCTTCCGGTGGGGGGTTTTTTTAGTTGAGATTGTGTTTCGCCTGTATTTGATTCTTGAAAAGCGCCTTCTCCAGTACCATCCGCACGGCTCACTGTCTCAGGGGTTGTCTTCTACAACGTGTCAGCGGACGGCTTGTTA
>JBKHKF010000316.1:0-3629 GCA_046537745.1 Anaerolineales bacterium
CCATCACCAGCAGCCAAAGGGACGGCGGGTTGCCGCCGGTCAGGACGAGGAGTGGGATTGGACCTGCCAGATCAAGGATGCCCCCCAGCCGGAGGCTTGCATGGGATTCGGCATTCAATCGCGGCCATGAGCTCAGCAGGATATGGAGAAATCCGATCGAGCCTGTGATGAGAACCGCCGAGGAACTAGCTTCACCTGTCGAGGCAAGGATTAGGGCGGCCAGCAGGATCCATCCGGTGCGGATCGAGCGGGCGGTTTGGCGCAGCGAGGTGGATTCTTCGGATACCTGCCTAATCATACGGGCTTACTATACCTTGAATGCAGGGGGCACCATACTGCCCGAGCACAGGTCCGATTACTGAAATTCTGGATAGGCAGAAAACAATTCTTCCAACATCTCATTGGATGGCCCAAGCAGCCACAGCACCTCGCGGCCGCTGGTCAGCACGCAGCTTGTTTCCTCGTTCGCCCGCCAGCAGTTCCCCCGACTTAAGTTGGCCTGGCTTCCCCGATAACGACCAGCCTGAGACCTTCGTAGCGCGCTGGCGAAATCGCTGGCGTCATTGCCTGTATCCCAGATCCAGCGAGCCGCCATCACATACGCGCCGCCATCCCTATCGACGTACACCAGATATCGATCGCCACCCCAGCCCGCTGCCGCTGTTTCCGCCTCGGACAATTCGATCTGTGCTGGCAAATCGGCGCTGTATGCGAGTAACAAATAGGTGGTCCATTCACCCAACCGATTATCCTCCACCAACCGCCATTCCTCACCCAGGATTGGATTTAGATCCACCTCCGGCAAACTCATCGGTGCTTCTCCCGTCAGGTACTTCTCAGGATGCAGAATCTGCTCTGTGGAGTCCGGCAGGCGCTGGTATGCCTGGTTCACCTCGGCCCAGTTGCCACGCTCGTAGAGGAATTCGACAAAGGCAAGCCCTTGATCATATGGGAAGGCGCTGTCCGGCAGCGAATAGGGTGGCGGGAACTGATCGGGCAACGTGCGGTTCGGTGGGTTGTAGGTCAGGATATCCTCGACATCTTGCGGGCCGGCATATTGCTGCCACCACTGGGTCATGGCCAGCGTGGCGTCACCCTCAACCAGCGCCTGAATGGCATCACAGCTGTCCTGGGTCTGTTCGCACAGTGGGTAAACGCCGACCGATCCAAGATCGAAATGGGCATCCACGAGCGCATGCGCATACTCGTGCGAATAGATCCATCGCTCCACGCCGGAGAATCGACCGCCGATGACGAAGATCTCGCCGGACCAGGGCAGATAGAAGCCGCCCAGACTGTCGGTCAACCCGTTCAGAATGTTTGTGTACAGATCATATGTCGGCTTTATCAAACCCAGGGCGGTGAGCGCATGGGCCAGGTCATCGACCTCTTCCTGCGTTCCGCCACCCGCCCTGAAGCTCGTCTCGAGAATAGGACGAACCTTTGAGGAGGTGATGACATATGCCGCCGGGCTGCCCTCCACCGCCAGGCCGCGCAGATCAGCCACCTCTTGTTCAATGACGCCCATCTCGGCCAAAGTGGTCGGGTCAGGCGGGACCGGCGTGGCCGTCGGCGTGTGACTCGGGGTCGGTGTTATTGTCGGCATTTCCGACGCGGTGGGCGTTGCGGTCGGAGTCCATGTTGGCGGCAGGCCCAGCGCCGCCCCGCTGGTTGCGCGAGCTATCCGGGTCGCCGATTGCTGGGTGGCTGCCAACCCTCTCTGCAGGCCGGCGGTGCTTGATATGTAATCCAGCAGGAAGTAACCGCCCACGGCGGCAGCTGCCAACAGCAGCAAGCCACCAAAACCCAGCAGCAGCTTGAGGCCCGTGCCCATGCCACGTTGGGCTGCGGCAGGCGATGGCCGTGATGCGCGCCTCCGCTGGACGGTGGAGGTCCGTCGCTCAGGTGGGATTGGCTGCTGGATTGGAGACGGCGCCGACGGCTCTCTCTCCTTCGGCTCCCTCGGCTGAAACTGTAGCAGTCGCTCCCGTGCCTTTTGATTTCCGGGGTTAATAGCCAGGGCGCGCTGCAGACACTCACGCTGTTGGTCCTGATCGGCCAGCGTAAAGCTGAGCAGATACCAGCCGACATCCGACCGCGGATGGTCCTGAACATAAGGTATCAGAAGCTGGCGCGCTTTCACGCGCCGACCCGAGCGCAGATGCTCGACAGCATCCTGCAGTGGTTTAGGCAGTGGCACGCTAAGCTCGCCTATTCACTGTTCTCTTTGTTGACAACTTTTCGATCCAACTCATCCATCAAGTTGCTTCCACATAGAGACTCCCTTCCCTTTTCGGGCTCACTCAGCCCGTACTGCGGACAGCGACAGCCTCAGCTTGGCTGTCGCCTGGCTTTGAAGCCTCCTGCCCATTCAGACCCGGGAACACGCGGCGAATGAGGTTGGTGGACAATACTCCCTCCGGATCGCAGTGTGCTTTCAATGAACGCAGCCTGGCAAGCGCATCCTCCCCGAGAAAGGCGCGTGCAGTCTCCGGCTGGAGGCTGCTGTCCTTCGCGAAGTAGAAGCGGCCTCCATTAGCCAGCGCGGATCGCTCCAGTGCGTGCAGCAGCTCAGCCACCCGTCGGCGGTTGCGCCGGGTGACTCGAAAATCCATCGCCAGGGAATAGCCATCAAGCGAATGGCTGAGCAAAAAGTCATCCGGTCGATGCCGTTTCAGCACACCCAGATAGGTTGGAAGCCGTCGATCATGGGTGATTTGCAGCAGCTCACGGATGCTTGAGGCGGCACCGGCGGTGGGAAGGAACGTCTGAAATTGAACCAATCCCAATGGTTGATAGGCTTGCTTCCAGTTGGGAACATAATCCAACAGGAAATTGAATTCGGCCAACGATTGTTCGAATTCGTGGTCGCCTGCGAGCCTGGCCGTCCAATAACGCCCCCGATTGATAAAGGGAACGCCCAGGTTGTTCATAAATGGCCGCATCAACATCCACATCATTGATTTCGGGATCAAGCCAAAGAAAGTGTCTGGCAGATCCTGATGGTCGAGGCGCAGGGACTGTGCTGGCGCGGGATCCTCCCCCGGCTCCAGGTAATCCGCAGTATGAATCTGACCCCGCCCCACCGATCGACCCCGCGCGATGCCATCCACCCATCCCACAAGATATTCCGTTCGATCCTTGAGTTCCTCCATCCGTTTGACCAGCGCATCGATGTCGGGTTCAGTCAGCGAGCGGACACGCAGGTTACCCGAGTGGATGCGGTGAAGCTGGAGCGTGATTCGAGTGAAAATGCCCAGCGATCCCAGGCCACCAATCATGGCATAAAACAAGTCTTCATTGTGATCCGGTCGGCAGGTGACCAATTCGCCGCCTGGAAGCAACGCCTCGAATTCCAGCGTGTTATCGCCGATGGTGCCAGCTTGCCAGTTGTTCTTACCATGCACGTTTGAACCCAGACAGCCGCCGACGGTGGGAAACATAGTCCCCGGCACCACAGCCGGCCACCATCCATCGCCAAGGACATAACGCCACAAGCGGCGAATGGTGACACCGGGCTCAACGGTAATCACACCGCTTTCCGGGTCCCAATTCAGGATACGACTCATCCGCTGGCAATCGATCAAAATCCGCTCGGCGTTCAAAGGCGCATCGCCGTAGCTGTAGCC
>JBKHKF010000317.1:0-3603 GCA_046537745.1 Anaerolineales bacterium
CCACTGCATCTATGCCTGTTGGCTTGCGACCGCCTGCGATATATACCTCCCATTCCTCCGGCCCGGTCCGCTTGGCATCGATGGCCAGCACAATGCATTGGCTGCCGTAGCGCTCCGCCGCTTCGGTCAGTAGATCGGGGCGGTGAACTGCCGCGGAGTTGATGCTGGCTTTATCGGCACCGGCCAACAGGACCTGCCGGATATCCTCCACCGAGCGCAGCCCGCCTCCTACCGTAAGCGGCAGGAATACCTGGTCGGCAACCTGGCGAACGGTTTTCAACGTAGTGGCGCGGCCTTCGGGCGTGGCTGTAATGTCAAGAAACACCAGTTCATCTGCGCCCATTTGATCGTACAGGCGCGCATTTTCCACCGGATCGCCGGCATCTCGGAGATTTACGAAATTGACTCCCTTGACAACGCGGCCATCCTTGATATCCAGGCATGGGATGATCCGTTTTGCTAACACGACATCGCCTCCTCCAGGGTGAATACACCATCATGCAGCGCCTTGCCAACGATGACACCTGCCAGGCCTGCCTCGCGCGCCGCCCGGATATCATCCAGCTTGCCCACCCCGCCAGAAACGATGGTGCGAAAGCCGGTTTCTGCCTGAATCTGCTGGGCTGATGAAACGGCCAGTCCCCGCCCGGTTCCATCACGGTCTGCGTCGGTGTAGATGACCCATTCGACTCCCTGCAATTGCAATCGATCGAGGTATTGATCCAATTGGAGTTCAACGTCCTCGGTCCAACCGTGACTCTGGAGCATGCCGCCACGCAGGTCGATGGCCACGGCGACGTGATCCCGGCCAAAGCTGGCCAGGGCTTTGGAAAGGATCGCCTGGTCAGCTAAGGCGACGGTTCCAAGCACGAGTCGTTGAATGCCGATCTTGACGGCGGCTCTCATGGATTCAAGGTTGCGAAGGCCGCCTCCAAATTGAACGGAGACACCGCTGCCTGTAATATCCCGCAGCGCGTCCCTGTTGGCCTGGTCAGCCCGGTCGAAGGCACCGTCGAGGTTGACGACATGGAGCCAACTTGCGCCGGCTGCCTTGAAACGCAAAGCCGCCTCCGCCGGTGTTTCCGAATACTCAGTGGCCTGGTCTCGCCGCCCTTGGACCAGACGAACAATTCTGCCGCCCATTAAGTCGATAGCGGGGATCACCTGAAAGGTCATCGATCAGAGCCTTGTACAAAGTTATCCAGCATGGCCAAACCAACCTCCTGGCTCTTCTCCGGGTGGAACTGCAGCCCGTAAATATTTTCGTGCCAAAGGGCGGAGGCGAAGCGAAAGCCGTAGTCAGTGCGGGCTGCCACCACCTGATCTGCCGGCTCGCAGTAATAGGAATGATTGAAATAGGCGTAGCTGCCGACGGCGATCCCGTCCAAAAGCGGCGATTCCATCGTCGGCCACAGCTGGTTCCAACCTGTGTGGGGAACCTTGAGCTTATTCTCTGGGAAGCGGTGCACATGCCCTGGAAGCAGCCCCAGGCCCTTGTGTCTTCCCATCTCCTCGCTCTCCTGCAAGAGCAACTGCATGCCGAGACAAATCCCAAGAAGCGGTTTGCCAGCTGCGGCTTCGGCCTGGATGGGTTCCACCAGGCCCCGAGCCACCAGTGCGCTCATTCCGTCTCCAAAGGAACCTACGCCAGGCAGCACGAGCTTGTCCGCCTCGGCCAGATCCTCGGGCCGGTCGGTGATGGTGACCTGGGCGCCAACCTCCTCCAACGCTTTGGCAACTGAGCGCAGGTTGCCGGCTCCGTAATCGATTAATGCTATCGACGTCATGCGAGCCTCCTCATTCTCATCCTAGACCTGCCCTTTGGTGCTGGGGACCGCTCCCTGGCGCCGGGGATCCAGCTGGGTGGCTTGATCCAGGCTGCGGCCGAAGGCTTTGAAGAGAGCTTCAGCCTGGTGGTGGCCATTGCGGCCATAGGGAATGCTGGCGTGCAGGTTTGCTTTACCGGTCGCGGCAAAACTCTCAAAGAAATGAGCCAGCAGAGAGGATGGGACGCCGCCAATGTTGGGCTCAGCCCAGGCGAGGTCCAACACGGTGTAGCTCCGTCCTGAAAAGTCAAGGCTGACGGTAGCGATGGCTTCATCCATTGGAACCGTGGCTGAGGCCATGCGTTGGATGCCCTTGCGCTGCTCCAGCGCGCTATCGAAAGCCTGTCCCAAGGCCAACGCACAATCCTCCACCGTGTGATGGGAATCAATTTCTAGATCGCCATCCGCCTCGAGTTTAAGGTCAAACAGGCCGTGGAGCGCGACCTGGGAGAGCATGTGATCCAGAAAGGCCACGCCGCTGTTGATGGTGTGACGGCCGCTGCCGTCAATTGTGAGTTCGACTTTTATATCGGTTTCCTTGGTTTTTCTGTGAATGCTCGCACGGCGCATGGTTACTGCCATCCCTTCAATTTTGTCATGAGCATGTCGTTTTCCTCCGGGCGGCCGATGCTGATGCGGATATGATCGGAGAGCCCCGGTTTATTGAAATATCTCACCAGGATCCCTGCCTCGGCCAGACCTTCTTTTAGCTTCATGGCTGAGCCCCCCGTAACGCGACACAGGATGAAATTGGCCTCGGAGGGGTGGGGCTTCAAGTAAGAAATGGATTCAAGGCTTTTCATCAGCCGCTCGCGTTCGCCTCGGATGAGATTGCAGACTCGCTCGAGCTCATCGGAGGCTTCCAATGCAGCCAGGGCGGCCTGACCGGCTGCAACCGAAACGTTGTAGGGCTGCTTGATCTTCCACAGGTGCTGGATCAAGGATAACGGAAAGAAGCCATAGCCAACTCGCAGGCCGGCCAAACCGGCCCACTTGCTGAAAGTGCGCAGCACGATAAGGTTTTCTCGCGCCGGGCACTCCCGCAAAAGGCTGGCTTTCTCGTCGGCAAACTCGATGTAGGCTTCATCCAGCACGAAAATCAAGGGCAGATCAAGAACTGCATCCAGCTCCGCTTGATTAAGTAGGCTGCCATCGGGATTGTTCGGATTCGCCAGGAACATGACCTTTGGCTGGTGGTTTTCGACCTGCTCGAAGATGTTCGGAAGATCCAGGCGGAAATCAGGCTTTCTTGGGACTTCCACTAAGTTTGCGCGGTTGAGAAAGCTGTCAAAGGAGTACATCCCAAAGGTTGGCGGACAGCTCAACACCGTATCGCCCGGGTCGATCAACAGCCTGAAGATCAGGTCGATGAGTTCATCCGCACCGGCTCCGGCCATGATGTTCTCCATCGGTATCTGATGGTGTCGACTCAGCGCCTGGCGCAGCAGACGACTTTCCGGATCCGGGTAAATATGAATGTGTTCCAGATCACAGAGTGCCTGGCGGACCTGTTTCGGCGGGCCATAGGGGTTTTCGTTGGCGTCGAGTTTGATGATCTCAGAGGTTGGCCGGCCGAGCTGTTCGGACAGAACCTCGAAGGGCAAAATCGGCTGGTATGGCTCCATAGAAAGAACGTGGCTGCGGATGCGCCTATCAGGGCTAACCATCGAAGTCCTCCAGGCGCATTCTGGCGGCGGCGGCGTGTGCGGACAGACCCTCGGTTTCAGCCAGGCGCTGTGCGGCGTGGGAGAGCTCGACGCCATGGCTGGCCTCGAAC
>JBKHKF010000020.1:0-15047 GCA_046537745.1 Anaerolineales bacterium
CTTCTGCGCTTGTCATTGGAAAAGCTGGTGAATATCATCCCTCGTCGCGGCATCGCCGTTTCCACCATTGCCCTCAGCGATCTTCAACATCTTTATGAGCTCCGCCTTTCTATTGAGACTTTGGCCATACGATTGGCCGCCCAACGTGGCACGAAGGAACAGTGGCAGAAAATGGAAGATGCATTGGATCAGGTCCGAGCCGGATCGGGTCGAGTCAGCAATGAAACGATGATTGCCGTTGACGAACAATGCCACCAGATCATCCATGATGCCAGTGGTAACCCCTTCCTTAGGAACACCGCCACCACGCTGTACGCGGCCAGTTTACGATTGTGGTACTACTGCATTTCGGAGATAGGACCTATGCGGCAGGCTGTCCTGGAACACGAACATATGTTAGCCGCTTTGCGAGCCGGCGATGAAGATCAAGCCTCCTCGCTAATGGAGAGACATATCCGCACCTTCCATCAAGAAATTCAGCGTGCTATTGGCGCCGCCGAACTGCCTCAGACCCTAGCCTGAGCCGGGAGCACACATATCACCTGAGTCACAACGAGCCCATACAACACAACAGGCCAATCACCCCGCCCTTCGACTTTGAGGAGGCTTCTCATGGCTCAGTCCGACCACCCAGCATCCCACCGGACCGACTCTGGAATCCGCGCCCTCCAGACTGCTCCGCAGCCACATTACCGACATCCAGTTCATGAGATTCTTGATGCCGAGAGCCTGGATCGCATCCATCAAGTTTCGTTGGAAATCCTGTCTGAAGCGGGAATGGGCTTTTACCTCGATGATGCCCGTTCGCTTCTCCACGACCATGGCTGCCGGGTCGAAGGGGATATGGTGTACTTTAAGCCCGATCTTGTTGAGAAGTGGATCGAAAAAGCCCCAAGTTCCTTCACCCAAATCGCCCGGAATCCGGCCAAATCTTTGACCCTTGGAGCAGGCGGGCTTTGTTTGGCACCGGTCTATGGACCTCCCTTTGTTCGCGATCTCGAGGGAGGACGCCGGCGAGCTGTTCACGAGGATTTCAACAATTTCGTCAAGCTTGCCTACAGCAGCCAGCACATAAACCACAGTGGCGGTACGCTCGTTGAACCGGCCGACCTCCCCCAAGAAACCCGCCACCTGGACATGCTTTTCAGTCATATCAAATACAGCGATAAGCCCTTTATGGGCTCCGTAACTTCCGAATCCAACGCCGAGGACAGCCTTGAAATGGCTCAAATCCTCTTCAATGAAAAGGCCAGTTCCAAGAACCCACAACTGCTCTCCTTGATTAATATCAACAGCCCGCGTCAATTTGATGCGGGTATGCTCGAAGCGCTGACGGCTTACTCGCAGGCCAATCAGGCATGCGTCATCACACCCTTCATTCTCTCCGGAGCCATGGCGCCTGTTTCCATCGCCGGTACCGTCGCCCAGCTCAACGCGGAGGTGCTGGCGGGGATCGTATACAGTCAGATGGTCAACCCGGGTGCTCCGGTGGTCTACGGCTCCTTCATGACCAACATTGACCTCAAGTCGGGCGCGCCTGTCTTTGGTTCACCCGAAAGCCAACTGGCGCTTTACGCCAGCTCCCAGCTCAGCCGCCGCTACCAGCTCCCCTTCCGCAGCGGCGGAATGTTCACCAGCAGCAAAGTGGACGATGCCCAATCTGCTTATGAATCCATGATGACGATGCTCCCGGCCATCAACGCGCACACCAATTTGATCCTGCACGCGGCGGGCTGGTTGGAAAATGGTCTTACCGCCGGCTATGAGAAGTTCATGCTCGACGAAGAGGTGGTTGGCATGCTGCTGCGCTTCATCGGGGGATTGGAGCCGCTGGATGATGAGGGGATGGCGCTGGATTCACTCCTGTCCGTGGAACCCGGCGGTCACCATCTGGGCACCGACCACACCATGGCGCACTATCGAGAGGCTTTCTACCGGGCTGACCTCTTTGATTACCAGGATTTCGACAGTTGGGATCAACACGGGTCACTGCTGGCACATCAGAGAGCCGCTGCCAAGGTGCAGGCCACCCTGGAAGAATATAAGTCCCCGGAGCTTGAGCCCAGGCTGCATGCCGAACTGACTCGCTTTATCGAGACGCGCAAAGGCGAGCTGCTGCCAGGCTGACTGCAACAGCTGCATCGCTCGATATAGGTTAACCTGGACGCGGGGGTGGATCGATGCCATGGTCGCTCTTGCCTGCAGGACGAATGCGGACGTGTCTGCGCGGATTCGCCGGGCCGCCAACACACGGACAGGATCCATGCGCTTTACTACTTGCTCATGCGCAAGACCACCGTGAATTTCGACCACCTGAAGCACCAACAAGAGATCTTCCCACCGCTTTTAGATTTAGTGGACCGCAACGGGCGCACACACATACCCGAGCTATGCAAAACTACTGGCACCGCCAGTTCGTGGAGATGGACAGGCGCGAAAGAACGCGCTCCCGCTGCTGTGGGCAGCAGAACTGACTGCGCATGTCTCGGGGACGATCGAATACTTTGACTTCGGCGACTGGACATGGGCCTGCTGTGGAGCGTCCCCTGGGGCGTCGGTCGAGATACCGAATCGGGAAAAGCGATCGAGGCGATGTTGTTCCAATCTTCTAGCGGGCACCCGCAGCCGATGAGGACCAAGATCCCTTCTTATCCACCATAAGCAGGCGAAAACAGACGACCAATAATACAAGCGTTCATGTATCACAATGAGTTCCCTTCCACCATGGAACGCAGACCCCCATTAACTGAGCCACAGACCCATAGATCAAATCCAGATAGCACCAGGGGCCTATTTGTTGGGGAGATTTTGGCTGTTATATTTGAGAAGATTTTCACAAACAGCGCGTGTTGGTGCAGAAAATCGATCCAAGCGTAAATTCCCACTTTCTTTCGATTATCAACTTTGATACCACACTCTCGTGGGCGTCGGCGGGGCGGGGCTGCCTCCGCCGGCAATATTTATCAACAGGGGATGACAGCTCAGCCGTATCCCTACGGACGTTTCAGGCTCGACTGAAAGATCGATGTGGCTCGAAAAGCTTTTGCCGGTCCGCGGCAGGGATGATAGCCCAATTGGTATTAGCAGCGGACCACGATTTGATGAGCTATTTAAGGAGAATAGAGTGCGATTAGGAAAAACAATCTGGATCAAGATTTCGGCTGGAATTCTGGTCTTCGGGTTAGCCTCCTGCGGACCACAGCAATCCCCCGCGCCCACGGAACCGTCCGCGCCGATACCTACGACGGTGCCTGAACCAACGCCAACGCCCGAGTGGGAGCCCGAGCTGCTGTTCTCACTCGAACATGAAGATGCAGTAGAAAGCGTCGCCTTCTCACCCGATGGAGCGATGCTTGCATCCGGATTGTTCCTCGAAGTCCACCTTTGGGATGTCTCCGATGGCACGCCGATAAAAATGATCGAGCACCGGCACTCCGTGGAAGATCTCGACATCTCTCCGAACGGCGAGACCCTGGGTGCAGGCCAGTCAACCTACGGCGTTCAGATCTCTGGCCTGCAGGGCAGCGAAGAACCGCGGCAGTTGCATGGTGGCTTCAACAGCCGCATCGCTTTCTCCCCTGATGGCAGCACGCTCGCGACCGGCAACCGCGAAGGAACCGTCTGGATTTGGAACCTCGAGAGCGACGAACCGCTGGCTGAGTTCATCGCCCCCGACGCCGGCTGGATAACGGCGCTGGCCTATTCGCCGGATGGGGAGATCCTCGCTGCCGGCCACTTCGACTGCCTGGTCCACATCTGGCAGGTGAGCGACGGCCAGTTGCTTCACACCTTCGAGAGGGATGGCTATGCCTGCCCGTCGAGCGGCCTGGCGTTCTCACCGGATGGAGATTTCCTGGTAGGAGCAGGCTCCCAAATCGATTCCGAGTATGGTGCCAAAGTGTGGGCAGTGGCCGACGGGAGCCTGCAGGAAGCCCTCCCTTCATCCTCAGAGACGAAAGACGTGGCCTTCTCACCCGATGGCGGTCTCCTCGCCATAGGCGCCAACGATGCCCTAACATTGTGGCAGATGCCGGATTTCTCACTGCTTTATACACTTGACCAGGCCTTCAATGAGGACGCACATGACTGGGTAACGAGAATCGATTTCTCACCGGACGGCACGTTGCTCGCAGTTGGTAGGAATAACGGCGTTATGGAAGTGTGGAAGGTGCAGCCTTAGCCATCGTTCGCATCTGATAATCGGCGCGGAATGGATAATAGTTTTTTAAAGTGCCGCCAGATCGATGGCTGTCATAAAAATCAAAATTCGATCGTACTTGACTATCAAAGGATCGGCCGAATCGCCCTTAGGAGATAATGGGGCGGACATCCCGTCCTACAAAACGCCCAACAAACAGTGATTTAAGTCGCGTGCCTCCCCATGATGCATCGGGAGGCACGCTCACCGATGAAGACAAGGATGAAACTCCTGGTCAATGAAGAAAGGTTAGAGATATGTTCAGGACCGTCGGACCCCCAAAGCCCACCAAATACGCAAGCCTTATCTGCACGCTGGCGATGATTTCGGCTGCCTCAGGGATATTTCTGGGGCTGGCCACCGGCAACCCCTTATGGATTATTTTCTTCTTATTTCCTGCCGTGATCTATGAAATCTATCGCACGCAGGGTGTGTCAACCAAATGGGCTTCGTGGATGATGCTTCTGATCCTGATCGCTGAGGTATTCCTCATTATCTTTGCCGTCAGTTTTAACCTGGCAGAATTCCTGGGACAGGACGCCGCCTATGTTGGCGGTCAACACATTCAACTTGGCGACGTGAAATCCCTGGGGCCGGCGTTGCTCGCCGTCGTGTCGCTGGTCTTGATGCTCCGCACCGCAGGAGTTTACACAAAATGGTTGGCCGGCATCATTTTCGTCACTTCGTTTGCGTTGATATTCGCGCTCGATCCGGATATCTTCGCCGAGCTCTTAAGGTCCACGATCAGGCAGATAATGAGAAGGCTCTAAGATTATTATCACCAAACCACCAGTGATGCCGATGACAGCATCTTTGCTGTAGTGGCCGCCTGTGGCGACGCTTATTCTTTCCAGGTAACTGCGTAACCTATACTCCGCAGTACACAGCCAGCCTCCGATTGACCTTCCCCGACTTCAACCTACGATCCTATTCGCATGCTGGCTGTGCAAAGTTATGGCGGAACGGAATGTCAAACAACTCCATTCGATCCTCTGCCACTGCTTTCCCACCATTAGAAGCACGGACAGCAATCTCAGGTGGGATCGGTGCGCCTCGGACCTGATACAGCCTGAACACGCCGCCGCCAAGGTGCCGACCACCCTGGAAGGATATCAAGCCCCGGGGCTTGAGCCCAGGCTGCATGCCGAACTGACTCGCTTTATCGAGGCGCACAAAGGCAACCTGTTGTCAGGCTGACTGCACCAGCTCCTGCACTCAGGTTAGCCTTGAACCGATTCCAGCATTAGAATCGATGATATATTTTCAAAACTCAGGGTAAGATCCTTCTTACTTTCCCTGGTCCATTGAGAATCGATCGCGGCAGCGAGGTTTATGATGAATCCTTTTGAAGACCTGATCGCCCAACATGAATGCATCTTGCTCGATGGCGCCATGGGGACGCTGCTGATGGAAGCCGGGCTGGAAGCCGGAGACCCACCGGAACCGTGGAATGTCGAGCGCCCCGATGTGATTATGAACATCCATAAATCATATTTAAAAATGGGTGCCAAAATTATTCTGACCAACTCCTTCGGCGGCAATCGCTTCCGGCTGGCCTTTCACGACAATGCGGACAGGGTGGAGGAGCTCAACAAAGCGGCCGCCGAGGTCGCCCGGCAGGCGGTGGAGGATGCGGATGAGCCAGCCCTGGTGGCCGGCTCCATAGGTCCCACTGGAGCCATCATGTACCCGGTGGGCGGACTGAACTTCGACGAAGCAAGGTCCGCCTTTGGAGTACAAGCGGCCGCGCTGGAGGCCGGCGGCGCCGACCTGATCTGGATTGAGACCATGAGCGATTTAAAGGAAGTGGACGCCGCTTACCAGGGGGCGCGTGAAAGCACCGATCTGCCCATTGCAGTCACGATGACCTTCGATACCAACGGCCGAACCATGATGGGCGTTACGCCTGAGCAAGCCTATGAGGCCCTGGCCGCCAAGGATCTGGTGGCCTTTGGCGCCAACTGCGGCAACGGGCCGGAGGAGATTGAAGGCGTCATTGCCAAGATGAGCGCGCAGAAGCCAGACCGACCGCTGATCGCAAAATCCAACGCCGGGATCCCCAAGATGGTTGACCTCGAAGTTGTATACAGTGGAACCCCCGAGGTGATGCGGGAGCACGCAGCCAGGGTGCGCGAGTTAGGTGCTTCCTTGATTGGAGGCTGCTGCGGCAGCACACCCGAGCACATTCAGGCCATGGCGAAGGCACTGAACGGCGATCGGTAGGCTTGATCAGATCTTTCAGCCCGAGTTCAACTCGGCGATTATTCTCCCCATTGACTGAACGCTGTAGCCTGGCATTGAATCCACCTCCGACCGAAACGCCTCATCCTGCAGCGCCGCCAGCAGCGGCGTCAGCCGCTCGCTTTCGTAATGACGGCGCGGGATCACCAGGTCATATCGTTCGTGGAACAACTGAATAAAATCCAATTCCAGCGCAGCCGCAGCCGCCCTGATTCCCAGGCCACAGTCCGCTGCACCCGATTGGACCGCCGCGGCCACGGCCATATGGGTGTACTGCTCTCGCTGGTAGCCCCCGATCGCTTGTGGATCGATCCCGGCCTCACTCAGGTGGTAATCAAGCAGCAAGCGCGTGCCGGCGCCACGCTGCCGGTTCACAAAGTGAACGTCGGGGCGAATCAGATCCTGGAGGCCCCTAATTCCCTTTGGATTTCCTTGTGGGAGGATAAGCCCCTGCTCACGCTCCACCAGCTCTACAATCACAATCGCTCGATTCGGCAGATATTCCTTAACATAACTGACGTTATAACCGCCGCTTTCGGAATCCAGAAGATGAGCGCCCGCCAAATGACTGTAGCCGCGCGCCAGTGCGATCAGCCCTCCCAGGCTGCCGACATTGGCCGAGGTCAGTCGGATCCCACCGCGGGCCAGGAACTGAGCCATCAGATCCAGCGTCAGATCGTGGGACCCTTGCACCATGATGGCCCGCTCGATCTCCGACTCCGCCCGATACAGACGGACCCCCACCTTATCCCCGGCTTCGTGGCCTTGCACCCCTCCCGGGATAATGAGCAGCCCATCGGCCCGCACCAGCGAGCTGATAACCCCGGCGCCGCGACTCAGCGGCTGGGCAATCAAATCACCGTCAATCTGCGCTAAGGCAACTCGAAGATACTCCTCGTCGCCCATGCTGGAGTGGACCTTACGGCTGAGTGTGGCTTCTCGCACCACAGATTCCATCGGCGCCCTGCCCAGCCATCGTGCCAGCAATGGCTCCAGGAAAATTTCGCCCGTCAACGCAGCCGAGACCGGATAGCCGGGCACGCCGATCACGGGAGTGGCCGCGGTTTCGTCCTCACGATCGATCACTCCCAGGATGACTGGATGGCCCGGCCGCACGGCGATACCGTGCACGAGCAGATCGCCCAACTGGCTCACAACCTGTGCCGTGAAATCCTCTGAGCCAGCCGAGGAGCCGGCCAGGATCAACACCAGATCGTGCTCCTGACTTGCCTGGCGCACAGAATTGGCTATCGCCTCCTTTTGGTCGGGCACCGCTTGGAGCCTGCGCGCTCTTCCACCCCACTCCTCGACCTGGCGAGCAAGCATCAGAGAATTGCTATCAATAATCTGGCCGGCCCCCGGCCGCTGGCCGACCGGGACCAATTCGTCACCTGTCGGCAGGATGGCCACTTTGGGCTCACGTGCAACCGACACCTCCTGATAGCCCGCGGCGGCCAAGGCTCCGATATCCACCGGCCGCAGTTTCTGCCCGGCCGGCAGCACCAATTCCGTGGCCACCATGTCCTCACCCATCGGCCGCACATGCTGCCTGGCGTCAATCCAACGCGCAGACGGATGGCTTGCTCGGCCTCCCCGGCCGCATTGACCGCGCCGACGGGCTCCACCTGCTCGATGGGAACCACCGAATCCGCCCAGTCGGGGATTGGATCCCCCGTGTCCACCGGTACCGCCGCCTCCCCCAGAGCCAATGTGACTGGATTGCGATCGCTCACGCCTTGGGTTGAGGCAGCCCGGATAGCGTAGCCATCCATAGCCGCGGCGTGATAATGCGGGACGGATCCCTGTGCAAAACAGGCCTCCGCCGTCACCCGCCCGCCGGACTCCCACAGCGGAACATTTTCCGAGCCCAGTCGGCCGGCCAGCCCCACCTCCGCCAGCGCGTTTTGCCAGCGGCGACGAGCTTCGGCCAATGGGATATCCTCAAGATAGAACTTTCGTTCAGTCAATCACAGCCCTCTAAAACAAGATGACGTTGACAACTTCGCCGCTGCGCAGACCGGTGCTCTGCGGCGGGATTCGGATCAGCCCATCGGCCCGAATCAGCGTGAAGATCAAATTGGAGCGTCCGAATACAGGCTCAGCCCGCCAATTATCTTCCTCTTCCTCCAACCGGACAGGGACATAGTCCTCCCGGCCGCTTTTTGAGGCCAGGTTGATCGCCAGCCGGGCAGGGACCTGCGGCCGAACCTGCTCGACCGGCTGCCCCAGCATCCACCGGATCAGCGGTGTCAGGAATAGGCCGGCGATCACCAGCGCGCTCACCGGGTTGCCAGGCAGACCGAGCGCAGGCGTTCCCTCCGCAAGACCCAGAATCGTCGGCTTTCCAGGCTTGATGCTCAGGCCATGGACGAGGACCCCCGGCTTCCCCAAACCCGAGATGACCTCATTTGTTCGGTCCCGCTCGGACACCGAGGACCCCGCTGTGATCATGATCAAATCGCTTTCCGCCTTGGCTTTGCTGGCCGCCCTCTCCAGTTCGCCCGGCTTGTCACTGACAATGCCGTAGTTAATGGGCTCGCCGCCGGCCTGGATCACCAAAGCTCTCAAGGTGGTGCTGTTGACATCTCGCACTTGGCCGGGGCCAACCACTGCCTCGGGGGGCACCAATTCATCGCCCGTGGAGAGAATGGCTACCCGAGGTGGGCTTGTCACCGGCACTTGGGTGATACCCAACGCCGCCAGGCCGCCTAAATCCTGCGGTCGCAGCTTGCGGCCAGCGGAAAAAGCTGGATCGCCCGGTGAAATGTCCTCGCCGGCCTCCAGCACATTAGCCCCCTTCGCCGCCGCCTTGAATACCTCCAGCTCTCCCTGCTTGGGCTGCTGGGTGTCCTCCAGCATCACCACCGCGTCCGCTCCCTCCGGAAGCGCGCCGCCGGTGTGGACCAGCGCCGATTCACCCTCCTCCAGATGGAATGGCTCGATGACCCCCATCGGCATCTCACCGACAATATCCAGGTAAGCTGGCAACCCTTCGCTGGCGCCAAAGCTATCGGCCGAACGAAGGGCATAGCCATCGACCGTCGACCGCCGAAATGGCGGCAGCGCCTCCGGCGCCGCAATGGGTTCAGCCAGCACCCTGCCCAGCGCGTTCGAGAGCGGAACCACCTGCTGATCCATCGGGGACACCGCCGACTCAATGGCCTGATGCCAGCGCCGCCAGGCTCGCTCCGACGAAATCAACTCCAGAAATTCGCTCATAGGTTGAACCCTCTACCCGGGAAGATCCGGCAGCAGGCTGAAGTGTTGATACGGCGAAGAAAACCGCTGCCAGGCTCCATACCTAGGCCTCCTCGCGCCCATGGATCTCCTTGGCTCCGAGCACAAACAGGTACGCAATGCCGCCTCCGATAGCGCCAAAAATGAAGTGCAACATCACGCCGTACGCAAGACCATCCCGCAGAAAGCCATAGCTCAGCCCCAGCCCGGCGGCAGCAGCGCCACGCAGCAGCGGTTTGCTGATATGGGCAAGTCCGCCAGCCAGGCTCAAGAAGATAAGACTTGAACGCCATCTCCCAGCCCGCCGGAAGGCGAAGTCGATCAACAGCCCGGGTATCAGAAACAGCACCGACATCAATGGATCTTTAAAGCCCCACACCGGCAGCAGCGACGCCCCGGCGGCACCCAGGCTGACCGTGGAGCCGGACCAATCTCGGTCCACACTCAGCCGGCCGATGAGAAGAAGCGCCATCCATTCCATACCATGGCGCCCATGAAGCTGAAGTGGAATGCGAAATGTGACATGCAGAACGACAACTAACAAGCCGAGCCCCAGCAGGTATAAAGTCTGAACCCAGGCCTTACTTGTCCAACTGCTTAACCCGCCCCTTGTCCAGTAGCTTCCACTCATACTCGTCCCTCCCTTCCACTGATTCAACCAGCACCCTGGGCTGACCCGCTCGCAGCAAAGGCCGAATCCAACTATTGAGACGTATCCTGTCCATTGGCGCTGCCTGAGCACCATCCGGTGAACAGACAACGTCGATACCACACTGGCTTGAAAGCTCCATCACCGATGTCACACCCTTGAGCGAGCGCAGCTCAGGCAGCCAAATATATCTCCCATCCTCGCCCGAGGCTCGCAATCCCACCGCCGCCATGGCGCCGATCCGGCCGGAGCCCAGATCATCCGTCGTTGCCAACCACATCGATGCAGCCTCCGCCCTCTTTATCGCCTCGGTCAGCTCAACAACACCCTCCTTGCAGATTCGACCAAATCGCTGGACCGTGATGGCGACTGACCCGGCTGGGGCAAGACATACACCCGGCTGCGCCGTCGGCGCAGCGACCATCGAGAGGAATTTAATCAAACAGGATTGGAGCCGATCCATGTCGCCGATGTTAAGCCAGAGATGCAGACATGCGGCGCTGTTCTTGCTGGTCTTCGGAATCCCCTCCGCAGCCGAAAGTTGGTGGCGGGTGATACTGTTCACCCGTGCAAGCCCTTGGAACTGCAGCCAGCGGCCAAGTTGACGAGCGCGATAACCGGTACCCCGGCTGCTGTGGTCATCCGTATCATCCAGGCCAAGAAGATAATCCAAAGTTAAATTCCTAACGAAGCGCAACGCCGCCGATCGGGCAAAGGCATCGGCGAGGTACTGGCAACATCACCGTTCGACCGGCTTACACCTGAACCGGTGCGCCTGCGCGATCAAAATGGTGGCGCTGGTCATCGAACATGCCGCCATGAGGAGTTGCTCCCCATGCTCCCAGGATATACGGGCCTCGGTGACAAATCTCTGGTGAGCCATGACTAATTTCACTACTTAGCCAGGAACCCGAACTCTATAATGGTTGGGATTTGTCCTGATTCACTCATTGCTGCTCACAAAGGACCAATACCCGTGTGCTGAGTTTACCAGCAGGCGCCACATCCTCCAATGGCGACCGCTGAAGGAAGAGTAAGCTGCTATGCAACGACCTGGAAGCCGAACCAGGGGGCCAGCGAAATCACCAGAGCACCCCAGCGGCGATGAGCGCTACGCTGCCATTGACCTTACAGCCAGGATCAGCGGCGGCGGCCCTGACGCACTGCTGGAGGTGCTGTCAACCGCCCAAGAGACCTTCGGCTTTCTCTCCGAAGACCGCCTGATTTACGTTTCCAACTTGCTCGGCGTCCCGCTGAGCCAGGTGTATGGAGTGGCCACCTTCTATCACCTCTTCACCTTTGAGCCCAAAGGCGACCACAACTGTATCATCTGCACCGGCACCGCCTGCCACGTAAAGGGAGCCGGCGCAATCGTGGATGGGCTGTCAGAAGCGTTTGAGGTTCCCGTTGGGGGCACGAGCGAAGACGGCACCCTGAGCCTGACCACCGCTCGCTGTCTCGGCAGCTGTGGCCTGGCCCCGGTGGCCGTCCTGGATGGACAGGTGCTGGGCAAACAAGATCCCGAGACCCTGAGCGAACGGGTACAGGAATCCCTTTCTGATAACAAGGTGACCGCATGAGCTTTGAGAAGCTTGACCAACTGGCGGAAAAAGAACGGGAGCGACAATCCAAACTAAGCCATCGCATCCACTGCTGCACCAGCACGGCTTGCTTATCCTCCGGTGCCCGGGAGACCATGGATGCCTTCAACGCTTCCTGGGAAACGTCAGAGGAAGCGGAGCAAAAAGTGGAGGTGGTGCAGACCGGCTGCACCGGCCTGTGCAGCCACGGCCCGCTGGTGCGAATTGATGGGGATGGTGGAGAGCAAACCCTCTACGGAGAGGTTACGCCAGACAGCGCAGAAAAAATATTCAACTTCCACACCCAAGCGGATTCAACAGTCGATGATGATCTTTCCGGCCTGCGGATCCCGACTGATTTGGCCTTCTTCACCAAGCAAACCAAGGTGGTTCTCAGGCACGTCGGTCATATCGACCCCGAGAGCCTCGATGACTATTTAGCCCACGGCGGCTATGCCACGCTTTATAGAATTCTGAATGAAATGAGCCCGCAGGAGGTCTGTGACCAGATTCTAGAAAGTGGTCTTCGCGGCCGCGGCGGCGCCGGTTTTCCCACGGGTATCAAATGGAATTTCGTTCGCGAGCAGGATAGTTTCCCGAAATACGTGGTGGTCAACGGCGACGAGGGAGATCCGGGCGCATATATGGACCGGACGGTGATGGAAGCCAATCCGCACCAGCTCCTTGAAGGTTTGCTCATTGCGGCCTATGCCGTTGGCGCCAGCCAAGGCTATTTCTACATCCGGGCTGAATATCCCATCGCAGTCGATCGAATTCGCCGAGCCATCCGGGATGCCCGCCGCCGCAAGCTGCTGGGGCGATCCGTACTCGGCAGTGATTTCGAGTTCGCCGCCGATGTGCGCATCGGCGCCGGCGCCTTCGTTTGCGGCGAGGAAACCGCCCTGATCCACTCCATCGAAGGTAAACGCGGCGTGCCGCGAATGCGACCCCCCTATCCCTCGACCTCCGGTCTGTGGGGTCAGCCGACGGTTATCAACAACGTGGAGACCATCGCCAATGTACCTGTGATTCTGGAGAAAGGCGCCGACTGGTTCGCAAACATTGGAACTGAGAAGAGCAAAGGCACCAAGGTTTTCGCGCTGACCGGCGAGCTTCGTAATACAGGCTTGATCGAAGTCCCCATGGGGATCACGCTGCGGGAGATCGTCGAAGATATTGGACAAGGCGTGCCCGGCGAGCGGGAGTTCAAGGCCGCCCAGACCGGTGGCCCCAGCGGTGGATGCATCCCGGCGGAGCACCTGGATACTCCAGTCGATTATGAGAACCTGCAGCGTCTGGGATCGATCATGGGCTCGGGCGGCTTGGTAATGATCGACAGCGCCACCAGCATGCCCCAATTCGCCCGTTTTTTCATTGATTTCTGCGTCGATGAGTCCTGCGGCAAATGCGTCCCCTGTCGCGTCGGCACTGTCCAGATTCGTGAAATCCTGGATAAAATCCTGGCCGGCGATGGAACCCTGGAGGATTTGGACCGTTTGGAGAGTCTGTGCGGGACGGTGAAGACCGCCAGCCTGTGCGGGCTCGGGCAATCCGCTCCCAACCCGGTCCTGAGTACCCTTCGATTCTTCCGACACGAATATGAAGCGCTGATCAACCATGAGAACGAAACGGAGGCGGTGACAGCCTCATGAGCCCATCTCGCAACGGCAAGCAAATCAACCTGATCATCGATGGCCAGGCCGTACAGGCGCCCGCCGGCCAGCATGTGCTGGAAACCGCGCTCGAAAACGGGGTCCACATCCCTCATCTCTGCTATCACCCGGACCTGAGCATCTCAGGTGGCTGCCGGCTTTGCCTTGTGGAGGTGGCCGGCAAACCTGCGCCGGTGCCTGGCTGTGGGCTCGAGATCGAGGAGGGGATGGAGATCACCACCCGTTCCGATCTGCTGTACCAACTGCGCCGTGACGTGGTCGATTTATTCATCTCGGACCACCCGCTGGACTGTGTCACTTGCGAGAAAGCTGGCGCGTGCCAGCTGCAGGATTTGGCCTACGAATACGGCATCACCGAATCCTCTTTCCCCAACCCGAGCGATCGATCGTTGGTGCAGGAGGACAATCCCTTCTTCATCCGCAACCACCCCTATTGCATTATGTGCGGCCGCTGCGTCCGGGTTTGCTCGGAGGTGGTGGGAGCCGACGCCATCGAATTCGTCAACCGCGGGATTCAGGTGCATGTCGCCACACCCTTTGACGGTCCGATGCAGGACAGCACCTGCGTTTTCTGCGGCAGCTGCGTGCAGGTCTGCCCAACTGTGGCGCTCTCACCTGTATCACGGCAGGGGCGCGGTCGAGAATGGGAGCTCGATCGCACGAAAACGATCTGCGGTTACTGCGGGGTCGGCTGTGAGATTGAATATGCGCTGAAGGATGGCGAGATCATTTACGCTCAAGGCGGCGATGGCGCCTCGGTCAACGGGGAGTTCCTGTGCACCAAAGGACGGTATGGCTGGGATTTCGCCGGAAGCCGGGAGCGACTTCAGTCGCCGATGATCCGACGGGACCTCGCGTACGAACTCGGCCTGACAGAAGAGCCCTGGGAGCTGCCGGAAACATCACCGCTCAAGGTGCGCAACCCGGACGTCAACGATAATTTCGGGCCGGTGGATTGGGACACGGCCATCGAGGTGGTCTCGGATCGGCTGGCCGGCATCATCAAGCAGGACGGGCCGGACAGTGTCATGGGGCTGGCCTCAGCCCGCTGCACCAACGAGGAGAACTACATATTCCAGAAGGCTATGCGGGTGGCGGTGCGAACCAACAATCTGGATCACTGCGCCCGACTTTGACACAGCTCCACGGTAGCAGGCCTCGTGCAGGCCTTCGGCAGCGGCGCCATGACCAACTCAATCCACGAACTTCGGGATTCCGACTGCATCCTGGTGACCGGCTCCAATACCACGGAAGCCCATCCGGTCCTAAGCTATGAGGTGATCCGGGCAGCCAAACGCGGCGCCAATTTGATCGTGATCGACCCGCGCCGAATCGACCTGGTCAAACACGCCACCTTATTCCTACAGCCGGCGCCGGGGACGGACATGTACCTGTTCCTGGCAATGATGAACACCATCATCGGCGAAGGCTGGCTTGATGAGCCGTTTATCCGGGAACGAACCGAGAAC
>JBKHKF010000318.1:0-3575 GCA_046537745.1 Anaerolineales bacterium
GCATTTGTAGCACCGCTGCGATGGTATTGCCGCTGTCAATGATATCTTCGACAAGCAGAACATTTCGATTGGTGATGGAAGTGGTCAGGTCAAGCGTAATCCGCACCTCGCCGCTGGATTCTCGAGCCCCGGCTCCGTAGGAGGAGACCGCCATGAAATCGATGGCATGTGGGACGGTTAGCTGACGCATCAAGTCGGTGAGGAAAAGCACACCGCCACGCAAGATGCAAATCAGCAGCAGGTCCTTTCCTTCATAATCAGCGCTGATCTCACGGCCTAATTCAGCAATCCTCTCCTGGAGCATAGCCTCATCGATCAGCACCTCTGAGAGCAGCTCACGATATTCTTCAGTCATCCGCGCGGCACCTCATGATGTTCACGACAGCGCGCCTCATACAGCTCGCTGGCTCCGACCACCACAACTGGTTCGTCATAATGTGCAGGCTGGCCGTCGATCAGCCGTTGGGTTCTGGAGGCCGGCCCGGCGCAGACCATGCAGATGGCGTGGAGCTTATCCACGCGCTCCGCCTGGGCCATCAAATCCGGGATGGGACCAAAGGGCTCACCCCGAAAATCTGTATCCAACCCGGCAACCAGAACACGTATGCCTCGATCCGCCAGGGACTGGACCACCTCCAGGATGTCCTCTTCGAAAAACTGAGCCTCATCGATCGCCACCACTGTCGTGTTCTCGTACACCAGATCCGGGATAGATCGCGCTTCCTCGACGGCAGTGGCGGCGAAATCGGAGCCGGCATGGGAGGTAACACGATCCTGGTCGAAGCGGGTGTCCACGCCCGGTTTGAAGACCTGGATTTGCTGCTTGGCGATCCTGGCACGCCGAAGCCGTCGAATCAGCTCGTCGGTTTTGCCGCTGAACATCGAGCCGGTGATGAGTTCAACGCCGCCACTGGTATGACGCATAAATGTCTGCCTCCGTGGTTAACAAAAGCGGGCGGGCATCGATGCCCGCCCGTAGTCTACCTCAGGGATTTATATCGGCCAATCAGGCTTAGCTGACTTGCGGCTCTTCGGCTGCCTCTGGAAGATCGTATCCGCGTCGCTTCAGCTCGCGCTTCAAGTCCGCAAGACTCTTCCGGCCAAATCCGTCAATGTCCAGCAGCCCAGAGTCGCCCTCTTCCAGGCGCTCCAAAGCCTGGCCCACCTTCTCAATCCCCGCCTTTTCAAGCGTAGACTCAATCCGGCTTCCAAGCTCAAGATCGACGATCGGGACCTCGGGCGAGACCTTCTCGGCCTCTCGCGTCTCTGTTTCCTCGATGTACTCCTGTCGGGCTTGCAGCTTCTTATAGAAGCGGTCAACCTGACCCTCGGTATCGACGATACGCTGCTCCCCGGTGAAGAAGGGATGACAATCAGAGCACACGTCAGTCTGGATTCGCTCCTGCGTGGACCCGGTGGTCCATGTGTTGCCGCAAGCGCAAACGACCGTGGCTTCGGGATAATATGTTGGATGGATATCTGTTTTCATCTAACCACTACCTCCCTCCCCGCCGCGGCCAATGGCCGCCTCAGGAAGGCTACATTTCATTGGTCTTTTATCGTGCCATTTACTCAGGGATGACGTTGACTCGCTTGCGGCCGCCACGGGCGAAATCGAAGGAAACCACCCCATCGCTGGTCGCGAAAAGCGTGTCGTCTTTGCCGCGGCCGACGTTCAGCCCTGGATGAATGGGCGTTCCCCGCTGACGAACCAGGATGTTTCCAGAAATGACCATCTCGCCTGCGAATTTCTTCACGCCCAGGCGTTTAGATTCACTATCTCGGCCGTTGCGACTGGAACCGCCACCTTTTTTGTGAGCCATAACTACACCTCCAAATTAACCTGACTGCTATCAGGTCAAAAGCCTCTTACTTCTCCAACTCTTTGCGGATGGCCTCCTGCAGGTCCTTGACCAGCACGTTGCCGCCCGCACCTGAGCCCTCCTCCGGCATCACACCGAGCTCTTCAGCCAGCTCCTCCAGCTCGGCCTTGAGCATGGAGTTCAAGTCGATATCCTCGAGACTGATCTGTTTCTCGGCTGCCTTGGCAGGCTTCTCAGCCTTTTCCTTGGGCTCCACCGGCGCTTCAGGCTTCGATTCTGCCTTCTTCGGCGCCGCTTTCTCGCCACCAGGGTAAATGATCTCGTCGATCAGCACTCGTGTATAGTGCTGTCGATGGCCCTGGCGTCGACGGTACCGGATCTTGGGCTTGTACTTGAAGACCAGGATCTTCGGCCCTCGAACCTGGCCCACGACCGTGGCCTTCACCTGCGCATTCTTCACCACCGGTTGACCCACCTGAACGGAGCCATCCTGAGAGGTGAGAAGCACCTGGTCAAATATTAACTCAGAGCCGACATCGATCTTAATCTTATCAACATCGACGCTCTGTCCTTCTCGGGCGAAATACTGTTTGCCGCCGCTTTCAAATACTGCGTAAGCCATATCTTTCCTCAGCTTCTCTTCGCCGTTGGTCTCGCGCCGCAGCGCCTGCCGACGGGGAAGTTGGGATACAAGGAGCCGCCCCAGCCAACGAAACGGCGGGGCAACTTAGGGATTATAACGTTCTCGATTTCGTGCTGTCAACGGTCAACAGCGATTGGCTCGAGGCTAGTCGGCCGCCACTGCCTCGGGCTCGACGACTTCATCCTCCGTCTCCATCGGGGTCTCCTCGTGCAGTCGCTCATCGAAGAGCACCTTCTCCACACCAGGGAACCCTGTTCCAGCCGGGATCAGCGCGCCGATGATCACATTCTCCTTCAAGCCGCGCAGATGGTCCACCTTGCCTTCGATAGCCGCACCGGACAGCACCTTGATCGTGTGCTGGAAGGAAGCAGCGGACAGGAAGGATTCGGTGTTCAGCGAGGCCTTGGTGATCCCAAGCAGCACCTGGGAAACCCGGGCCGGCTGCTTGTCCTCTTCGATCATCATCCGATTCAGACGCATCACGAACAGCCGGTCCAACAGATCGCCCGGCAGCAGGTCCGTGTCGCCGGGATGGGTAACCTGCACCTTCGAGAGCATCTTGCTGATGATCACCTCGAAGTGCTTATCGTTGATGTTCTGGCCCTGCGAGCGATAGACCTTTTGGACCTCGCCCAGCAAGTACTTCTGGGCGGCCTCGGTGCCCATGATCCGGAGAATACGGTGCGGGTTGATGGAGCCTTCGGTGAGCTGCATGCCTGCTTCGATCTTGTCGCCATCGGCTACGAGCAAGCGAGACGAAGCTGGGATGTCGTACTCCGCTTCATCGACCTGATCGTAGGAGATGGTCACCTTGCGGTCATCCACGCTGACGCGTCCGGCGTGGCTGGCTCGGATTTCCGAGTCGCCGCGGCTGGCGATCAGCTCGTCCTCTTCCATCTCGGTGCCGTCCTCGGCCTTGAGCGACCAGTTGCCCGGCACTTCATATTCATCGCGGATAACCTGGCTGTTTTTGATATGGACCGTGCGCGGCCCGTCGGGGACATCGGGTTCCTTGATGCTGACGGTCCCGGCGATATCCGCAATCAGCGCCTCACCCTTTGGCGATTTGCGAGCCTCAAAGAGCTCCTCGACGCGGGGCAGACCGGTGG
>JBKHKF010000319.1:0-3573 GCA_046537745.1 Anaerolineales bacterium
CCCGGATAGCGTGAGCTGGAACCGCACCTGGCTGATGGCCTCCTCAGGGCTGCCCGAGTCGGAGGCTGGGCCGGTGCATCGCGATCCCTGGGATCCAATGGCATGGCTCCGCTGGCTGCTCGGTCGGATGGAAGAGTAGCTTGATCAAAGGTTAGGGGATGGAATTTAAGGTACTGGTCGCAGAAGACGAAGCGGATATGCTCTGGCTGATTTCGCGCCGGGTGGAAAACCTGGGCCATCGGGTCCAACGGGCCAACGATGGCGATGAAGCCATGCGGCTGATCCTGCGCAACGCGTTTGACCTGGTGGTCACGGACATTAACATGCCCGGCGCTACCGGCCTCGATCTGTTGGCCGAGGTGAAAAGCCGGGATCCGTACTCGCAGGTGATCATTGTCACTGCCAACGCCTCCATGGAAAATGCCATTGAGGCCTTGAACCGCGGCGCCTTCAGCTATCTGACCAAGCCCTTCGATCACATCAGTGTGATTTCAAACGCGGTCGAGCGGGCGCTCGAGTACCGGCGCTTGCAGCTGGACAATATGCGCATGGCCGAGGCGCAGCGTCGGCGCGGCGATCTGCTGGAGGACGAGGTGACCGATCGGGTGCGCCAGCTGAGCCGGCAGGAGCAGGCGTACCGCCAGCTGCTGGCCAATTTGCCGCAGGGGATTGTGGTGGTCTCAAGCAACGGTCGTTATTTGCCTCGCAATCCTGCTGCTGAGCGTTGGCTCGCTCGTGATGAACGCTCCCAGGACAGGCCGATTCGTACATTCCTGGAGGCGCTGGCGCAGACCAACGGCCATGAGCTGCGGACGAACATCAAGCTTTTTGGTCGTGAGCTGCACCTCAGGGCGACCGCAATCTCCGCCAATGAGACGGTGGTGGAACGGTTGGTGACCATTGAAGATACAAGTGAGATAAAACGGGCGCTCGCCGCCGAGATTGAGCCCGTAATTCTGCAGATGAATCGAACCCTCAACCGGCTTGATTTGAATGAGCTTGCCAACGGCGATGAACTGGTGGAGATCGCCAGACAAGTTCAACGTTTGCAATCCTTCACACACGGTGCTTCCGGGAAGTCTGGACATCCGGGCAGCCGGTGAGCCCGGTGGGGCTGATGGCCTCCGATTTATGGGTGAAAACTAAAACGCTCCCCGAAGGGAGCGTTTTTCACTTAATCAAGGATTTGAGCCCGGTGTTCGCTCAGGCCTGAGCGGGTCTGGAGCGGCGGAACCAGTTGCGCCACTCCTTGTTTTCCCAGACCACCAGGATGGGCGCGGCGTTGAAGATGGAAGAATAGGTCCCGCTGAAAACACCGATCAGCAGAATGGCGACGAAATGCTGCGTGGTGACGCCGCCGAGAAGCAGCAGTGCCAGCAGCGTCAGCGCCACCTGGAGTTGGGTGTTGATGGATCGATCCAGCGTCTGCACAATGGAATGATTGACCAGTCTCTCGTAGCTGAGTCGGCGGTAGATGGTCTTGTTCTCACGGATGCGGTCGAAGACCACAATGGAATCGTGAACGGAGAAGCCAATCACCGTGAGCAGGGCGGTAAGGAAAAGCGCGTCCACCTCCCATCCCAGGAAATGCCCCAGGATGGCCTCTACGCCGATGACCAATGCGACGTCGTGCAGCATTGCCATGATGGCCGCCATGCCGTAGCGAAAGGCATGCTCCACGCCGCGGAAGGCAAAAGTGATGTAGGCGAGGATTCCGATGGTGGCCAGGCCAACGGCGCCGGCAGCCCGCTCGGCGACCTCGGCGCCCACGGAAGGTCCCACCGTTTCAAAGCGCAGCACTGTGACCGATCCCCCAAACCGTTCGACCATCTCGTCGATGATGTCTGCTTGTTGATTTTCGTCGATGATGCGGCTGCGGATGACAATGTCATTCTCGCCGGCCGACTGCGCCAGCGGGTCGCCGATACCCAGGTCGTTGTACAGCTCCACCACCTGGGCCGGCTCGGGCCGCTGACCGCTCTCGAAGCGTACTTCGAGAAGGCTGCCGCCGGTGAAATCGATGGCCAGCGGCAAGCCCCAGAGCGCCAGCGCAATGAGGCCAGGAACGATAATGATGAAGGAAAGCAGGAAGTACCAATAGCGTTTTTCGACGATGTTGAGCATGGCGGCTCCTAAATTCCGAACCAGTTGTGGTGTTGGGACAGTTTGATGTTATCCAGTACGAGGTGAAGCATCATGCGAGTGACGGTAATGGCTGTGAACAAGCTGACCAGCACGCCGATGGCAAGGGTGAGGGAGAAGCCCTTGACGATACTCGCTCCGAAAGTGTTGCCAAACCAGAAAAGAATGGCGCAGGTGATCAGGGTCGATAAGTTGGAATCCCGGATGGAGGGCCAGGCCCGGGAGAAGCCGAGGTCGATGGCTTGAGACAGGGTCTTGCCCGCGCGAAGCTCCTCCTTCATACGCTCAAATATCAGCACATTGGCATCGACCGCGACGCCAATCGATAAGATAAAGCCGGCAATGCCCGGCAGGGTAAGCGTCACTGGCACCAGCTTGAAAACGGCGAAGGTGGTCACCGCATAAATTAGCAGCGCGCCGTCAGCCAGGGCGCCCGGCAGTCGATAGTAAAGCAGCATAAAGGCCATCACCACCAGCAAACCGACCACGCCGGCCACCGCGCTTTTCTGGAGTGAGTCCTGACCTAAGGTGGGGCCGACGCTCTTGATTTCGACCACTTCCAAAGGCACGGGCAGTGAGCCGTAGCGGAGCTGGACGGCCAGCTGATTGGCCTCTTCCAGTGTGAATTCGCCGGTGATGGTGCCCTGGCCGCCGGTGATGGGCTGCTGGATCATAGGGGTTGAGATGATTTCCTTATCCAGCACAATAGCCAGCGGCTCACCCACGTGCTGCGTTGTGTAATTGCCGAAGATTTCGGCTCCTTCATCCGTCAGCTGGAAGGAGACGAGAAACTCACCGGACACTGGATCACGGCCAGCCTGGGCGCTTTCAAGCACAGCGCCGGTCATGACGGTGTGCAGGATCGGCGGTTCCTCCGGGCTCGCCGCCGGCTCAGCTGTTCCGGCAGTGCTTTCAGGTTGCTCGGCTGTATCACCATTAATCTCTGTGGGCGGAGGCTGAGTTGGTAGAGGTTCATCCGCCTGCTGCAGCCCGAAATCCGTTTGGATGCGTTGGCCTTCCAGCAGCAGAGCCTGCATGGCTGGGTCGTTCAAATCGATCTCCACAAACTCCAGCAGGCCCGTCTCCTGGATGGTGCCAATCGCTGTTTCCTGGTCCTCCACGCCCGGCAGTTCTACCAGAATACGGCGGGAGCCGGCGACCTGCACGACGGGCTCCGAGACGCCCAGCGCGTTGACGCGATTCTCGACGATGTCGCGGGCGGTCTGCATTTGTTCGTCTGTCACTTCCGCTTCCTCGGGTAGATCGGCCTCCAGAAGCACGCGTAAACCGCCCTGGAGATCGAGGCCCTGGACGACCCGAACATCACGTTGGAGGGGACCCAGGTGAATGCCAGGGCTGTTTGGAAGCGCGAAATAGATGGCGGCGGCGATGATTGCCACCACGAGCAGGATCCGCCAGATGCTGTAACGT
>JBKHKF010000320.1:0-3565 GCA_046537745.1 Anaerolineales bacterium
CAGCTGCGGCTTGTTCCGGGTAAAGGTTTACAACGACAAGAACGTGCCGGAGCGCACAGGCCGAGGGATCTTCGCCGCCGAACTGACCAAAGCCTACCCTCTCCTGCCACTGGAAGAAGAGGGTCGGCTGCACGACATGCGGCTGCGAGAGAACTTTTTCCAGCGCGTTTTCACCTACCGTCGCTGGATGGAAATGCTGATAGAAAACCCGACGCCCTCCGGCCTGATCGAGTTTCACAGCGCCCACAAGCTGACGCTGATGGCACATAGCCCCAGGCACTACAAAGAACTCGGGCAGCTGACCGCTCAGGCTGGAAAGTTGACATGGGATGAGCTGACGGCTAATTACGGACAGTTGCTGATGGAAAGACTCTCCACATCGGCATCCAGGGGAAAGCATGCTAATGTTCTTCAGCACCTAATGGGTTTCCTCAAAGATCATCTGAGTGTGGATGAGAAATCGGAGCTCCTTGGAATCATTGAGGATTACCGCACGGAGCTCCTGCCCTTGATCGTCCCGCTTACACTCATCAAACATCACTTCCGGCGACATCCCGTACCCGATTGGGTGCACCAGCAAATCTATCTTGAGCCCCATCCAAAGGAGCTCGCGCTTCTAAACCATGTCTGATCCGCCTGCATCTAAAACCTGGCTTCGATCCCATCTCAGGCTCCTGATCCCTGTCATCCTGGGGGTCCTGCTCCTCATCCTTCTCATAGCGGGGGCATTTTGGCTCGCCAACCCCTACCAGCCGCTGCCTGAAGCACAAACTGCCATGGTTTCCGATTCGGTGGTGCGGGTGCATGAGGAGCCGTGGCTAATCTTCGAGCCACGCACATTGAATCCGACCGCGGGATTGATCCTTTACCCTGGCGGCCGCGTCGCCCCCGAGGCTTACGCACCGACGGCCCGCGCCCTGGCGGAGCAGGGAAACCTGGTCGTGATTGTTCCCATGCCGTTGAACCTGGCAGTGCTGGCCCCGAACGCCGCCGCGGAGGTGATCGAGCAGATGGAACTGGTTCAGCATTGGGCCATCGGCGGACATTCTTTAGGTGGAGCCATGGCCGCGCGATTTGCTGATAACAATCCCGACCTGGTTGATGGTCTCGTTCTTTGGGCTTCCTACCCCGCCCGCTCCAACGATCTCAGCCGCTCTGATCTGGCCGTTGTGTCGGTCTTTGCCAGCGCAGATGGCCTGGCTGGCCCGCAGGAGGTGTTGGCCAGTGCACCTCTATTGCCCTCGGATGCCAGATTTGTTGAAATTGATGGTGGCAATCACGCACAATTCGGCTGGTATGGGCCACAGTCAGGTGATGGTCAGGCCGATATCTCTCTTCCAGCGCAGCAGCAGGTCATCATTGATGCAACCAGCGACCTGCTGGAAGGACTTTCATCCCAAGGAGCGCCTCCATTGTCAAAAAATCGAGCATTGTTCTCGAACCCGTTTATGTCCCCCATCCACCACAGGTGACACGGGAGTTCCCGCATGTCCGACAGCGCACGTGATCTGCTCACCCGGGGAATCGCCGCCGCCAAATCCGATGAACCCGAGCAAGCCAGGAAATACTTGCACTGGTCGTTGCGCAATCGACCCGATCCTCGCCAGCAGGTGGATGCCCTTTACTGGCTCGCCCGCCTGAGTGAGGGTGAGGAGAAACAGAGTTATCTCGAACACGTGCTTCAAATCGAACCAACCCATTTCGCCGCACGGCGGGACCTGGCCGTTCTGAAGGGCGAGATCGATGAATCAGATCTGGTCGATCCGATCCAGCCGGAGCTGCCCGTGCAACCCGAGCGCATCGATGTCGAGGAGACTCGTTTCGACTGCGCGCAGTGCGGAGGCCGGATGGAGTACGACGCGAGCACCCGCCGACTCCGCTGCCAGTATTGTGATTATCAAACCCGTGCCGCCACTGCCCTCAGAGATGGAGGCCGCGTCCAAGAAATGGATTTCATCCAGGCCCTGGCGACGGCCAAAGGCCATCTGCACCCGCAATCCATGGCTACCTTCGAATGTCAGGCCTGCGGCGCCACCTATTTGCTCGAGCCTTCCTCCCTGTCCATGACCTGCGCACACTGTGGCTCCACCCACGCTGTCGAGAAACCCGGGGATCAGCAGCTCATTCCGCCTCAAGGGATCCTGCCCTTCGTCATCACCCAGGGCCAGGCCGGCCGCTGTCTGCGAGAATGGCTCGACGACCGAGGTATTAGGGCGATCGATCATTTTGGCGAAATCAGAGGGCTCTACATGCCAGTTTGGACTTTTGATATATCCGGAGAAGCACCGTACACATATCAGCGCTATGACGGCAGAACCTGGGTTAACGAAAGTGGAAATGAACTCCTGCTGTACAACGATCTGCCGGTGGCAGCGAGCCATCGGCTGCCCAAGAGATTCGCCGACGAGGTCTACGCCTTTGATCTTGCCTCGATGGAACCTTACGATGGATCCCAGGTTGCCGGCTGGCCAGCGGAAACCTACCAAATTCCGGCCCGCAAGGCGGCCATGGCTGCCCGCTGGCATGTGGTTGAACAGGTCAGGAGTGAGATTCGATCCAAGCTTTTCGGCCGAACCAAGGACCTTCACCTGATATCCGCCGACCTGATGATTTCTGATTATCGGCTGGCGCTGCTGCCTTTCTGGCTGACCAGCTACACTTACCAGGGAACCGACTTTCAGGCGATAATCAACGGGCAAACGGGTGGAGTCCGGGCCGACGAGCCGCCACGGGGCGCGGCCAACTGGATCCGCCGATGGCTGGCTTCAATTTGAGAAGGACTGCTTTTCTTGACGCTGGCTGCCCGGCTGGTATACAATCCATCCGCTCACGCGGGAGACGAAAGAGGAGATCACCTTCGATGAAAACCCGTCGCACGATTGTTTGGATTATTTCAATCGCATCCGGCCTTATCGCTTCCTGGGGTACGGTATTCATCCTGTTTAACACCACACTGGACAAGTTCAGTGTCTCCAACGCAGTGCTCGTGTTCTTATCGATCGGTGCGCTGGCATTCATCTGGTTGGATTTCATTCTGCAAACCAGATACCTGAAAAGCTGACCTTTTGCAGCGTTTTCCAGCGCGCACAGACCGGCCCAATTGGCCGGTCTTTTCATTTCCACACCTGAGCCAGTCCTTAACCAGGAAGAAATCACAGGCAAAACATCGATTTGATAGTTTTTGCCAGCCATCCGGGCCTATACATATAAAGCTCGGGCAGCCAGGCGAGGAGAGATGGATGCAACGAACCGAAAGTTCCAGAATTCCCGGTTTCTATAACCTTGAGTTAGCGGACCGTGCCAAGGAGATTGCCGAGGCCGCCCAGCTGGACCCAGAGACCCAGGGCGCGCTTTTTGGCTCAGCCGGACTTACCGTCGAAGCCGCCGACCACATGATTGAGAATGTCGTCGGCGTTTTTGGCCTGCCGCTCGGCATCGCGCTTAACTTTCAAGTGAACGGGGAGGATGTTCTGGTCCCCATGGCCGTCGAGGAGCCCTCGGTCGTGGCCGGCGCCTCCTTCATGGCCAAGCTGGCCCGGGAAGGTGGCGGTTTCCAGGCCGAGAC
>JBKHKF010000321.1:0-3560 GCA_046537745.1 Anaerolineales bacterium
GATCGAAGGCATGCGGCCATGCAAGCTGTTGAAGCCGTGGGACCGGCCCAAGAAATAGGCCGGGCTTTTGCTTGAGCAGCCAATGCCGGAAAGTTTGATGATATCCCCGGGATGCAAAGAGAGCTCGTAACCCGCCGCCATAATCTGGCTTGAGATGGAATTGTGGCCGCAACCCTGACACAATGTGCTCGGCTGGCCTTTATAGTCGGCCTTTGTGAGTTCTACTTCATTCGTTCTGGTCGCCATATTAACCTCTCTCTACCTCTTCTAGGGCGTCCGTGATCCAGCGGGCTGTCAGCGGCAGCCCGTCGTTATGATTCAAAGATTTGATTTTGGTCGCCTGCTCCGGCAGTTCGAGCTGCAGGAGCTTGCGCATTTGCCCCGTGCTGTTCATTTCGATGACATAAACACGATCCTGGTTTCGGACAAAGTCCAACACATCGTCATGGAACGGCACGGAACGCAGCCTCAGATAATCGGTGGCCAGTCCTTCCTGTGCCATTCGATCCCGGGCTTCCTGGATAGCCGAGTCGGTGGAGCCAAATCCGATCAGGCCGATGCCCGCCCCATCCATCGTTTCCACGACCGGGCGGGGCAAGTATTGGTTGGCCTTGTCCAGCTTTCGGAATAGGCGATCCATATTGGCGGTCCAATCCTCGGGCCGCTCGCTGTAAATCGCCCACTCATTATGGCCGGTCCCCCTGGCAAACCAGGCGCCTTTCGGATCCTTGGTTCCCGGCAGCGTGCGGTAAGTGATGCCATCCCCGTCGACATCGCGATAACGGCCGAACCGCTCGATTTCCGCCAAATCCTCATCGGTCAGAACCTTGCCCCGGTCCATCGGTTCACCGGGATACTCAAAGGGCTCCGACATCCACAAATTCATACCTAGATCGAGATCACTCAACACGAATACAGGCGTTTGGAGCCGCTCGGCGATATCGAAGGCACGCCAGCCGAATTCAAAGCACTCGGCCACAGAGCCAGGGATCAGCATCACGTTGGCTGTATCGCCATGGCCTAAATAGCGTACGAAGGAGATATCACCTTGCGATGTCCGCGTGGGAAGACCGGTGCTGGGGCCCATCCGCTGCACGTCCCACACCACAATGGGAATCTCTGCGAAGAAGGCCAGGCCTGCGAACTCAGCCATCAACGAAATGCCCGGCCCGGAGGTGGATGTCATCGCCCGCAAGCCGCTCCAACCGGCGCCGATCGTCATGCCGATGGCCGAGAGCTCATCTTCAGCCTGGATTACGGCATAGGTGGCTTTGCCCGATTTTTCATCAATTCTCAATTCATCCAGATACTGCTTCAGGGAATCGGCCAGGCTGGAGGCCGGTGTAATGGGATACCAGGCAGCGAAGCCGACGCCGCCATAGGTTGCACCTAGGCCAGCGGCCGTGTTGCCATCAATCAGTATCAAGCCTTCATTTTGATTGTCCCGCTGCAGATGGTACGGATCCCGTTTTTCCAGGTTCTCCTTGGTCCAATCAACCGCGGCCTGGATCATGCCCATATTAAGTTCGACGGGCTTTTCCCGGCCCTGGAAATGTGTCTCCAGAGCGCCGCGAATTTCCTCGAGCTCAATACCCATGATCTCGGCCACTACGCCGACGTAGACCATGTTGGCGACATAGTCACGCAGGTCGCGCGGCGGGCTCTCCCTCTTGAGCAGCTCATCCACCGGCATGGGATAGTATGTGATGTCATCGCGTTTGCGTGGTTGGTCCCACTCCTGTGGATAGAAGCAGACGCCTCCCGGCGCTAAATCGGCGAGGTCCTCCTGGAAGGTGGTCTCGTTCATAGCCACCAGCACCTCGGTAGTTTCCCGTCGGGCGACATGGCCGTCCGCGCTGGCTCGAATCGTAAACCAGGTGGGGAGACCCTGAATGTTTGACGGGAAGAGATTCTTGCCGTTCACAGGCACGCCCATGCGGAACAATGCCCGGATCAGCGCCAGATTCGATGTCTGGCTTCCCGTGCCGTTGACGGTGGCCACCACCATCGAAAGGTCGTTAATGATGGGCTCGCGTCCTTCCAGTTCATCCTTGGCTGCTGTGGCAACCGCCGCTTCGCTCATTTGCCGTCGTCTCCTTTTGCACTTTCAGTCAAGCTGCTCGCAACCTGCACTTCAGGCTGAAAGCTGCCAAATTCGGGCCGATGATGAATTAATCCGGTGTGCTCCACCAAGGCATCGTAGCCTTCTCCGTACTTCCCTTCGACAATGGCATTCACCATATCTTGATGGTAACGCCATACTTCTTCGAGATAACTGTAATCCGTATAAAGATCCAGCCCTACCGCCTCATAACCGGTCCAGTAGGATTCCAAAAGGCCCTGCACGAAGATATTGTTCAATCGACTGAATACGGTCATATGGAGCTTCCGATGCTCCTCATGAGGGATTTGAACCGGCTTGCCGCGCAATTTGGACCATGCCTGATCAACCAGCTGCTGCAGTTTCTCCTTATCCTCCGGCAGCAGCGCCTCGACGGCTTCATACCAGAAAGCCGCCTCCACGTGATTTCTGAGCACGCCGAATTGATCAAAGAGCGAAGCATCCAGCGACAGCGCGTAGAGCAAATTGGCTTTGAGCATGGGTGCAAACTCGTAATCCAGCGTGCGGATGCCCGTTTTTGGCCGGACCTCCACCAAGCCCATGGCGCGGGCGACTTCCAACTGCTCCCGCAGCTTGCCCGTGCTTATGCCAATTTCCTCCGCCAGCTCTGTGATTGGCGGCAGACGCTCCCCTTGATTGCGCCCCTGCTCAGCTAAATACTGCAGCAGGTCCGAATTCAAATCGATGGTCATGACTCAGACTCTCGCATTCCGGATCAATCCTCTTATTCATCTAATCAATACGATTAGTCCAATTATAAAGGGGGGCGTCGGGCTGTCAATATGGAAATTCGTCGGCAAAACGGGGAATGAGCGTCGGTCATTTAGACTCCCGGGAAGCGCCTGGCTCTGGTAGAATCCGCCCGTGATGTTGCGAGTGCTTATTTTTCTGACCCGGCTGACTCTGCTGGCCGCGCTGCTGGCTGGATTGATCGCCCTGCCCCGGGCATGGGCCGTCCGTCGCTTCACCGATCGGATCCACAGCCTTGCCAGCCTACCCAAGGAGACCAGGCAAGCCGCTGTCGTGTTTGGTGCCGGCCTGCGCTGGGATGGTCGTCCCACCGCAATCCTGGCCGATCGCGTTGCAGCCGCCGCTCGCTTGTACGAGGAAGGCCTTGTCGATCAGCTCATTCTGAGCGGTACCCAACAGAGCGACGGCTACGATGAACCCGCTGCCATGGCCGAGATGGCGCTGGCGCTTGGTGTGCCGGCGGAGGCGATCATCCTGGACGGCGCCGGCACACGGACCATTGAAACATGCCGGCGGATGGTCAACATCTTTGATGTCAGCTCCGCCTATCTGGTGACCCAGAATTACCATCTGCCGCGCGCACTGGCCACGTGTCATGCCCTGGGTCTACCAGCGGATGGAGTTTCGGCGGACTTGCGTTCCTACCGGGCGGAGGATTACTATCGCCTTCGTGAGATCCCTGCAACCT
>JBKHKF010000322.1:0-3553 GCA_046537745.1 Anaerolineales bacterium
CGACGGGAGCGAGTCCGTGAGCTGCTCGCACTGGTCGGTTTGAATCCCTATTTCATCAACCGATATCCGCACGAGTTTTCCGGCGGCCAGCGTCAGCGCATCGGCGTGGCCCGGGCGCTGGCGCTCGAGCCCGAATTTATCGTCTGCGATGAGCCCATTTCGGCGCTGGACGTGTCCATTCAAGCTCAGGTGGTCAATCTGCTGCAGGAACTGCAGGATGAGATGGGCCTGACTTATCTATTCATCGCCCACGACCTGAGCATGGTGCGCCATATTTCCGACCGTGTCGCCGTGATGTACCTGGGCAAGATCATGGAATTGGCGCCGCGGGATGAGCTTTACAACAACCCACTGCATCCTTACACGCAAGCGCTGTTGTCGGCCGTTCCAGTCCCTGATCCCATCAAGGAAAGAAAGCGACAGCGCATCCTTCTGGAAGGCGATGTCCCCAGTCCGGCTAATCCACCCTCCGGCTGCCAGTTCCACACCCGCTGCCCGCTGGCGGTGGAGATGTGCAAACATGTGGTGCCGGAGTGGCGGGAGGTCTCGGAGGATCACTGGGTATACTGTCATCTTGTATAATCGCAAGCGAGGCTTTCACACAGCTTGGTGAAGGCTTTACACAACGAATGGGAAACCGATGGATCCAATCTGGACCGAGAGGAGGTGGTTATATCGGAGGAAGCGCCAGGTAATGCTTTGACAAATTCACAGTTCGTTACTTTCCTTTGGAAGGAGAAGAGAACGCCATGAAAACCAAGAAGCTCAGCTTGGTCTTCGGGGTGCTGGTGATCACCAGCATGATCCTGGCGGCTTGTGGTGGCGGCGCGGTGCAGACCGTGGTCGTGACCGAGGTCGTCGAGGGCGAGGTTCAGGAGAGCGTCGTGACAGCCACACCGGAACCGGAAGGCGCCGGCCCTGTCACCCTCCGCAGCGCGGAGACGACGGACATCCCGGATCTGGACCCGCAGATCGCTGAAGACGTAATCTCGATCGACATGATCGAGAACCTGTTCGTCCACCTGACCAACTACGATCGTGACACCTCGGAGATCGTCCCTGAGGCCGCGACCGATTGGGAGGTCAGCGACGACGGCTTGACCTACACCTTCACCATCCGCACGGACATCCCGTGGGTGAATCACAACCCGGTGACGGGGGAGACCACCCAGGTGACCGATGAGGATGGCAATCCGCTGTTCGTGACAGCCAACGATTTCGTCTACGGCATTCAGCGAGCATGCGATCCCAACATCGGATCCTACTACAGCAGCGTGATTGCGCCCCAAATCTCGGGCTGCTCTGACGTGCTGAACTATGAGGATCCGGCCGACATCCCGGCGGAAATGGTTGACGAGATCGGCGTGAGCGCGCCGGCGGATGACACGCTGGTGATCGAGCTCGAGTTCCCGGCCACCTACTTCCTGTCCATGACCCCGATGTGGACCCTGACGGCTGCGCCGCAGCAGGCCATCGAGGAGCATGGCGACGACTGGGTTGAGGCTGGCAATATCGTCACCAACGGCCGCTATGTGCTGGACGAGTGGGTCCACGGCGTCCGCTGGACGCTGCTGCGCAACCCGCTTATGCCGGAAGACATGACCGGCAGTGGCAACATCGAGCGCTGGGTGACCAACGTGGTGCCGGACGTGAGCACCATGTACTCCCTGTGGCTCAATAATGAGCTGGAGACCTCGGCTATTCCGTCCGCTGAGCTTGAAGCGCACCGGGAGCAGTTCGCCGATGAGACCGATCAGATCGCTGATCTGGCCGTGTTCTACATCTCCTTCGCCTATGACAAGGAACCCTTCGATGATGTGAACGTGCGCCGCGCCTTCAGCGCTGCGTTCGATCGCGCGACCTTCGTTGAAGAGGTCCGCCAGGGCCAGGGTCTGCCCATGAAGCACTTCGCACCTCCGGGCATCTTCGGCGCCCCGCCGATTGACGAAGTCGGCGTTGGCTACGATCCGGAATACGCTGTGCAAGCGCTGGCCGACGCCGGTTACCCGGACTGCGAAGACTTCCCGCAGGTCACCCTGCTCGGCTACAGTGGCCAGGACACACTCAACTGGATTGAGTTCGCTCAGGATAACTGGTCCGAGAATCTGGGCTGCTCCGCCGATCTGATCCAGATCGAGCAGCAGTCCTTCGCTGACCTGTTGGCTGCCACCGCAGCCGACACCCCCGCCAGCGATCGCCCGCACATGTGGACGCTCGGTTGGGGCCCAGACTACGCTGACGAGAACAACTGGGTTGGCGACGTCCTGTGGTGCGAGAATCCTGACAACCGCCAGAAGCGCGAGTGCAACGAAACCGACGATTTGATCGTCGAAGCTCGCCAGGAAACGGATCAGGAAACGCGAGAGGAACTCTATCGCCAGGTCGAGGAGAACTTCTTCGGTCCCGAGGGCGAGGTCCCCTTCGCGCCGATCTTCCTGCGCATCGCCTTCACGGCCCGCCACTCCTGGTACGACAGGGTTTACTCTTTGTTCGGTGGACAGCAGATTTACAACAACTCCATCGATCAGGAAGCTCAACTGTCCGCCATGGGCGGCTAGTAGTCTGCTAATCGCTGAATCAAGTTAGCAGCAAATGGGGGGAGCAGCAGATGCTGCTCCCCCCAAAAACAAAACTTATGTTCCTGCCCTCTCTGAAGTGCGAGTCGGCAATGGCAGCAGTCCGCCGCTGAGAACGGCACCGTGGCATAATTCACTTTCTTATCAGAGTTTTCTCAGCTGCCGTGGAACCTGAAGAGGTAGACCGATGACTAAGTACATCATCCGCCGGATACTGATCTCCATCCCTGTGATCCTGGCCATGATCCTGGCCACCTTCGCCATGATCCAGGCATTGCCGGGCGGTCCCTTCGATACCGTCGGCGAGCGCGCCATGCCGGAACAAATTCGGATCATCATGGAGCGCCGCTACGGGTTGGATAAGCCGCTATACGAGCAATTCTTCAACTACACGATAAGTTTGGCGCAAGGAGACTTCGGCCCGCTTCTCCGCTCCACCAGCCAGGACGTGAACGATATCGTGGCACAGACCTTCCCGGTCTCCATTCAATTGGGCCTCATGTCGCTGGGGCTGGCCTTCACCATTGGCATTCCCGCAGGGATCATCGCCGCCCTGAAGCACAATTCGCTCATCGACCACGCCGCTACCTTCTTTGCAGTTTTGGGTGTTTCGATTCCGAACCTGGTGTTAGGGCCGTTGCTGATCCTGATCTTTGGGGTGTATCTGGACTGGTTGCCGATCGCTTTCTGGGGCGCAGATCCACCCTTTATTCTCGGATTCCTGCCACGGCCCACACTGGAATTTTGGACTCACGCCATTCTGCCGACCTTCACCCTGGGCACTGCGCTGTCGGCGGTGGTGGCGCGGCTGACCCGGGCGGGGCTCCTGGACGTGCTCAACGAAGACTACATCCGCACAGCCCGCGCCAAGGGGTTGAAGGAAGCGCTGGTGATCAACCGGCACGCGCTGAAGAACTCGCTGATTCCCGTCGTCACTCTGCTTGGCCCGATGCTGGCCGCCGTCGTCACCGGCAGCT
>JBKHKF010000323.1:0-3514 GCA_046537745.1 Anaerolineales bacterium
GATCTGACGAATCCAGAGGTGATTGGTTACATCAAGAAGGTCATCCGCACCGCGGTCAATGAATGGGGATATCGCTACCTGAAGCTGGATTTTCTGTATGCTGGTGCGCTGGCCGGGAAACGATGGGATCCTGGGATCACTCGTGCGCAGGCTCTGAGAGCCGGGCTGCAAGCAATCCGGGAAGCCGCAGGCGAGGCAACCTTCCTTGCAGGCTGTGGCAGTCCTTTGGGGCCGGCCATCGGATTGGTGGATAGCATGCGGATCGGTCCGGATGTGGCCCCAAGATGGCGTCCCGCGTACCAGGGGATCGAGTTTTATTTCCACCGAGAGCCGAGTCTGCCCTCGCTGCGCAACGCCATTCAGAACACACTGATACGGGCTCCACTCCACCGACGCTGGTGGATCAACGATCCGGATTGCTTCCTCTTCCGGGACAGCGATACGCATCTTTCAGAGGACGAGGTCAAATTGTTTACTACTGTCGGCGCCCTTTCCGGCGGCAGTATGTTGCTTTCCGATGATTTGCTCAATCTTTCGGAAGAGCGCCAGTCCTGGGCAACAAAAGTGCTGCCGCCGCTCAAATCAGGGCTGCTCGTGCCTGATCAATTTGACAGGCTACGGCCCGAGCAGCTGGTGCTTCCCTTATCCGGAGCGGTGGGAGATTGGGTGTTGTTGGCCTGCATTAATTGGTCAGATCGAGCCCGCCGCATACAGCTTGATCCCTCGCGTCTTCCATATATAAGTCGTGGAATGATGGGGGTGGATTTCTGGCAACAAATCCCGGTGTTTCTCAAAGGCGTGAAATGGGAGCTGACTGTGCCTGGCCATGGGATCCGGCTGTTGCAGCTCAGGCAGGCTTCGGATCATAAGCCGATCTGGTTGGGTGATACGCTTCATATTTCGGGTGGACGTATCGTCACTGGTTGGAATGTGGGTGATGACAGCTTGGCGGCCGACATCCAGCTAGGGCGGCGAGGATCGGGTAAGATTTGGCTTAAGCTGCCTCAAGCTCCAAAGCGGGCTTCCTTTCGCGGCGAATCGATTGACTATCAGCTCCGAAATTCTGGAGTCTACAGGTTCGATCTTTCCGGTATCCGGGGTGGAGACCTTGTGGTTCACTGGTGAGAATTGCGCCTTACGGGGGAAATGCCCTTGACGATTGATTCAATGGTCCAGCTCATCGCGATCCTATTCTTCATCGGCCTGCTGCTTTTCGGCCTGAGCGGCTGGCTGCAGCTCCGTGCGGCCAACCGTCTCCCTTATTTCATGCTGCGTCGACGAAGAATCAGCCGCGGCTGGCGCTTGATCATTCTGGCTTTACTGCTTGGCGCGGCTGGTCTGATGACTCAGTTGTTTGGAAGGCAAGCGGCCTATGTGATTGTTCCACCCACACCCTCAAGCACGCCCACCGCCACCGTCACGCCGACAGCAAGTATCACACCGACGCCCAGCATCACGCCCACACCGAGTATCACGCCCACGCCGAGCATCACGCCAACGCAGACGGTCACCGCCACGCCGGTGCTGCCGGAGCGGATCACGGTTCTTTTCCGTGAGACCGTCACTCCACAGCCCGACGCGGCATTTAGCCCGCTGGAATTCAGCACCCAACTGGGCTTTGGAAATGTAGCCGTTAACCCCCGCACCGAATTCATACTGCCGGAGGGCCGCCTGTATGGTGCCTTCTCCTACAATTTTATGGAGGATGGCGCTCGTTGGAGCGCGATCTGGTATCAGGATGGCGAAATTGTCTGCCTGGAGACGAAACCCTGGGATGGTGGAACTGGTGGCTTCGGCTATACGGAATGCCTGCCGGAGCAGGGATGGGAGCCTGGGGAGTACGAGATCCAGTTGTTCCTGGGAGAAACGTGGAAGAGATCCGGATCTTTCACGGTGCTGTCTGGGACGCCAACGCTTACGCCGACCCCCTCGGCCTCCGCAACACTCAATCCAACGCTAACCGAGACGCCTCAGCCGATTGCATCAGAAACTCCGTCAGAGTAAAGCAGGCGATCGATCAACCCGGTGAGTGCCTGGTATCCAGCAGCCAATGGTTCAAGCTCAATGAATTCATTCTGGCTGTGGGCATCTCCACCGTTAGTCAATCCAATGCAAATCGCGGGAAGGCCAAAGCTCAGGGGTAGGCTTGCGTCGGTTGAGCCGGCTTCCAGCCCTGCCAGGGGCACGCCGGCCTCCGTAAGAGAATCAACAGCTAACTGAACGAGGGGGTGGTTCTGCTCGATCCGCCCGGCAGGTCGATGCCCGATAGCTTCGACCCGAAGCTGGATCTGATCGGTCTGCGCTTGCCGCAATAGCCGCTCCATCTTGTTGATCCAATTTTCAAGGGCTGAGGCATCCGTCGACCGAAGGTCCAGATCCATGCTGGCATGGCTGGCGATGCTGTTGACCGACGTGCCGCCTTCGATAAGGCCTAAATTCACACTGAGGGTCTTCGTGCGCGGCCGCCGAAGATGAAGCAGGGCGCGACCGAATTCAATCAGCTCGTGAATAGCGGAGGGCCGGCCAGCGTGGATCCAAGCGTGTCCGCCTTCAGTTGAGGCATGAATGCGAAATCGCCGCACGGGCAGGCCTTGATGGTAGATGTGGCCCAATGCCATGCCTTCGATGACGATGTACGCCAGCGCGCCGTCTCCGAATCGCTCGATAATGTGCTGCATTCCAAGCAGATTACCCAGACCCTCCTCGCCAACGTTCGCCACCAGCCAGATCGGATGTTGGGAATCATTGGAAAGATAATCATGGGCTATCTCGAGCAGGCCGGCCAGAGCGACCGCGTTATCTCCAACTCCGGGTCCATAGAGGCGGTTATCGCGGCGGGTGGCAGGCTTGATGGTGTCCCCCGAAAATACATTGTCCAAGTGAGCAGATATAACCAGCGGTTTGCCGCTGCCATTGCCTAGTCGGGCATAGACATTGCCGGCCGGATCCATTTCCACGACTTCTACGCCCACAGCTTTGAAGGAATTATGCATGTGTTCGGCCCGTTGATCTTCATTGAAGGTTGGAGCCGGAATGCGTTGGATGGCGTTGGTGTTTCTGATGAGCCGCTCAAATTCCATGCCTAACCTCGTTGAATTCCTTCTCGCAGTCTGTCCCGGCGCGCTGTGACCAAACCGGGCAGGCTCTCCAGCGGATATTGAAAGCCCACTCCTTCGATTGTCATTGAGGCGGAGGCGCTTCCCTGGAGCGCAGCCTCAATCGGATCGTTGTTCTGTCCCATACCGACGATAAACCCGCCAGCGAAGGAGTGCCCTGCACCTGTGACATCCACCAGCTGGCTTGGATAGGCCGGAATATGCCAGCGGGAGTCATACCTGGCATCATACAATGCCTGTCCTCGCTCGCCCCGCTTGATCACCACAATCTCTGGTCCCATGCTCGCGAAGGTTTCCGCCATTTCCCAAAGGGAGGGTCGGTCCGGCTGGAAGAAGTGACGGCTCTGTCGCTCACTTGGCAAAAACATGTGAATATCCTGCAGTGCTAACCTCAGGTC
>JBKHKF010000021.1:0-14734 GCA_046537745.1 Anaerolineales bacterium
GGCTCTTGGCCAATACTGGATCCAGCGTCGTTTCCTCGGAGAGGGACAACGCTGGTTAGAAACACTCGATGAAGCGGCCACAGATGCAGTTCCTCTGGAAATACGTTTGGAATCAGCAGCGTTCGCCGCTTTCTGTGCAAGCCTTCGGCTGAACGCGGAAGCTGCCAAGTATTTTGGGAAGAAGGCTATGAAGCTTTCCGAATCGGCTGATGATCCTTATTTGAATCTGATTGCTACGGCCAGCTACGGAGGATATTTTGCTGTAATAGGAAAAAATGATCGCGCCTACAGCCTTGTGAAAAGATCCCTCGAACTTGCCCATCAAATTAATGATCCTTTCAATATTGGTATGGCTTCCTTCAATCTCGCTATCCATGCAATGGCATTAGACAAATACGATGAGGCACAAAACCTTATTAAGAGAAGTCTTAATAATGCCGGCTCGGCTGGTGATCCATTTCGTATCGGCCATAGCTACAAGGTATTAGGAGACCTGCACCGCTTGAGGCGGTCATGGCCAGAAGCAGTACAAGCTTATCGTCAAGCCCTGGAAGTATTTGAAGAATCTCAAGCTGTCAGCAACGTAGCGATGGTCATGCACGACCTTGCAAACGTACTTGTACACCAGGGGAGGCTGGATCAAGCCAAGACGATGCTTAAACAAGCAGTGAAATTGAACTGGGGTGAGGGGAATCGACACGGAGTTAAGGAGACACTGTTGGGGTATGGGGTACTCGCCCTTGCCTTGGATAAGATTGATACTGCCTTTCTAATCCTGACATCCTTGGAGACCCTTATTAATCAACCTGCGGTCTCTTTTTACCCAGCATCGCAGCGAGATCATGCTGTTGCACTCGAGAAAATCCAAGCCGGACTGCCCGAGTCTCGTTTGCCCGCATTGCGTGTGCGTGGAAAGCAGCTCTCGCTCGAAGAAGCTATCGCATTGGGCCAATCTCTGACCGTAGATGGAGAAGATATTGCTCCAATTTTGACACCTCGACAATCGGAGGTGGCAGCACTCATAGCAATGGGCATGTCTAATAGTGAAATCGCCGAACGTCTTTTAATTAGCAAACGAACTGTTGAGAAGCACATTGCGAATATTCTGTCACGACTTGGCGTGCGTAACCGGGTTGATATTGTACGGTGGGCAATGGAAAACAGATTAGCTCAGCGACATCTCTGAAATTAGAGGTTTGACTCAAAGATCTTGCTGTACCAAAAAAAGAATAACCCCCCATTACACATTTTCCAAACACCTTTACTTAAGATCCACATCAAAGAGTCCACAATTCACACCACCCAGAACTTATCCCGTCCAGGAAAGGCTGAATTTGTTCTGGGCTCCGAGCGCAGTGCCCCGAGCTGAAATGGATGAGTGAGCAAGCTTCCCTCTTGATTTGTCTGGCCAGCGTTAGCTGAAGGAAATGCAAATGAGCGATGGGGATTTTGCAGGACCAGCAGCCGAGAGGAGCGCCCTTCGACCCTTCAGCATGCTCAGGGCGAGCGGAGCTCAGCGCGGGGGAGTTTTGGGAGCCCGCTTCGAAATCGGCGGCCGGTGCTCTGTGTGTCGTTCCCGACGGCACTCTGCGAATTGTTGACTGTTAACTGTAAACTTCAGACTCAATATCCTAAGCTCTAAACTGCATCATCTGTATAATTACCCCATGGAGAAGGACAAAGAACTATCCCACATTAATGAAGAGGGCCAGGCTCAGATGGTGGATGTAGGCGACAAGCCGGCCACCGAACGCTGGGCGAAATCGCGCGCGGAGGTAAGGCTGTCCGCAGAAGGTCTGGCCAAAGTGCAGCAGGCCGAGGTTCAGGCAAGCAGCTTTCGCACCGTGGTCGAGACGGCCGGCATGATGGCGGCCAAACGGACCTCGGAGCTTATCCCGCACTGCCACCCGCTGCCGCTGACCCATATCGACGTCGCCATGACCATCGAGAAAGAAAACTCGAAGTTAATCGTGGAGGCGACGGTGAGAACTCGCGCCCAGACCGGTGTAGAAATGGAGGCCATGACGGCGGTTTCCGTGGCCGCCCTGACCATCTACGACATGGTGAAAGCGGTCGATCCAGCTGCAGAGATTGGATCCATACGTTTGATTGAGAAGCATGGCGGCAGCAGCGGCGATCTGGTGCTGGAGGATGCATCTTGAAGATCCGGGTGCTGTACTTCGCAACCCTGCGGGATCGGGCTGGCGATCGACAGGAGACCTACCAGCTCGAGCCGGGCGCAAGAGTCCTCCAACTGCAAGAAGCTGCCATCGAACGCCATCCTGAACTCGAGCCAGCCCTGGAAGCTGCGCTGATTGCGGTCAACCAGGAGTTTGCCGAGGTTGAGCAGGAGCTAAAGGACGGCGATGAGGTGGCTTTCTTCCCGCCCGTAAGCGGCGGCGCGGAGGAAGCCGGCCCAACCTGGCTGGCCGTGACCGATGAACCTTTGGATTTGAATGAAGTGCTGGACCGACTTGTGACGGATGAAACCGGCGCCGCCTGCGTCTTCACAGGCGTGGTGCGCGCCCGCACGGAGCGGGGGGATCCGCACGACACCGACCACCTGGAGTACGAAGCCTACCGGGAGATGGCTGAAGCCAAGTTATCCCAGGTGGCCGATGAAATTCGGGATCAGTGGGAGCAGATTGTAGGCGTCGCCATTATCCAGCGGCTGGGTCATCTGGCAGCGGGGGAACCGACGGTGATGATCGCCTGCACGGCCGGCCATCGCGACAGCGGTGTCTTCGAGGCCGCCCGCTACGGCATTGACCGTCTTAAGGAGATCGTCCCTATCTGGAAGAAGGAAGTTGGCCCCGATGGCGAAGCATGGGTCGAAGGCAGTTATCGACCCGGCATGGAGGATCGACGAGCCGCCAGGGATGACTGAGCCGAGCCCGCCGTCAACACGACCATTCGACTGCAGAAGCTGCGGCCGGCCCTACCCGGATGCCGGACATCCCCATCAATGTCCGCACTGTGGTGGCGTCTACGATTTTCGCAATCCGCTATCCTACTCCCCCCTCGACATGCCCGGCGAACCCACGCGTGGTTTGGAGCGTTACCGCCGGACCTTTCCTTTGAGCCGGGAGGCGCCTCTTATCAGCCTGGGCGAGGGAGGTACGCCGCTCAGTCATCTGGAAGTCGATGGTCGGATTGTTTATCTTAAGAATGAGCAGCTGAATCCGACTGGGTCTTTCAAGGATCGAGGGACGGCGGTGCTCCTGAGCGCGCTGGCTGCGGAGGGCGTGGCAGAGGCAGTCGAGGATTCCTCGGGCAACGCCGGAGCCTCCTTCGCCGCCTATGCCAGCCGTGCGGGCTGGAAGGTCAGGGTATTTGTGCCGGATTATGCGGCTGGACCCAAGCGCCACCAGATTGAGTCCTACGGGGCGGAGGTGGTGCGGATTCTCGGGCCACGCTCAGCCGCCACTGAAGCCGTGCTGGCGGAGGCGGAGAGAGGAACGGTCTACGCCAGCCACGCGCACCTGCCCCACGGCCTGGCCGGCATGGCCACCCTTGCCTTCGAGCTCTATGAGCAGCTCGGCCAGGCGCCGGGCGCGCTGATCATCCCGGTGGGGCAGGGTACGCTGATGTTGGGCGCGTATCGTGGGTTTAAGGCGCTTCAAGCGTCCGGTTGCATAGACCGCCTGCCCCGCATGATCGCGGTCCAGGCGATGGCCTGCGCGCCGCTATGGGCCGTGCACACCGGCGGCGCCGCTGCCCTGCAGTGGATCAAGGAGCGGGAAACGGTGGCTGAAGGGATCCGAATCCTTCGGCCACATCGAGGCGATGACATCCTGGCGGCGGTGGAGGGAACCCAGGGGGCGGTGGTTGCCGTCGAGGAGGCCGAGATCCTATCCGGCCGGGAGGAGCTGGCCCGTCGGGGCTTCTTCGTCGAGCCGACCTCGGCGGTGGTATGGCCCGCCTTGCTTCAACATCTGGCGGAGGTACCGGATCCTGTCGTACTGGTTTTGACGGGTTCCGGTCTCAAGGACCCTCGCAACGCATTCGCATGATTGGTGTTTTCCTCCATGGACGAGCATGTGAGGAAGGTAATGGAGGCATTCCTTTTATGAGCAGACGAGTAGTTGTCACTGGACTGGGCGCGGTCAGCCCGCTGGGGCATAGCGCCGGTGAAAGCTGGCAAAGCGCCATTGACGGCGTTTCCGGCGTTGGATCCATCACTCAATTTGACGCGTCGGATCTCCTTGTTCAAATCGCGTGTGAGGTCAAGAATTTCGACGCCGACGATTACCTCGATCCGAAGGAAGCGCGCCGGCGGGATCGTTTCGAACATTTTGCAGCGGTCTCCACCATGGAGGCTTTGGAGCAATCCGGGCTTGAAATCAACGAGGAAAACGCGGCCCGGGTGGGAGTGATTATCTCCACGGCCACCGGCGGCATTAACACCTTTGAAGATGCCATCAAGACAATTCAGGAAAAAGGGGCGCGCCGCCTCTCGCCATTCATCATTCCGATGTTCATGGCGAACGGAGCTGCCGGTATGGTTTCGATCGATATTGGCGCCAAGGGACCGAGCTTTTCGGTCGCTTCGGCCTGCGCCTCGGGGGCGGATGGCATTGGTCAGGCCTGGATGCTGATCCGGGGCGGGATGCTGGACGCCGCTATCGCGGGCGGGACCGAAGCCACCATCTGCGAGATGGGCGTCGGCGCCTTCGACCGTCTGGGTGCCCTTTCACGGCAAAATGAGGATTACTCGAACACGCCGGCTCCCTTTGATAAGAATCGCGATGGCCTGGTGATGGGTGAGGGAAGCGGTGTGCTGGTGCTCGAAAGCCTCGAACACGCGCAATCTCGCGGCGCGCAAATCCTGGCCGAATTGGTCGGCTACAGTGCCACCGCCGACGCCTATCACATCACGGCGCCGGCCGAGGGCGGCGCAGGCGGTGCGGCCGCCATGGCCCAGGCGCTGGACCTGGCGAAGGTTTCCTACGATCAGGTTGATTACATTAACGCTCATGGAACCGGCACCGAGTTGAACGATGTGGCCGAAACCCAGGCCGTTAAGTCGGTCTTCGGTGACCATGCCTATGATTTGGCCATCTCCTCCACAAAATCCATGACGGGTCACATGATGGGCGCCACTGGTGCGCTGGAGGCCGTCTTCTGCGTGCAAGCCATCGAGTCCGGGCTGGTGCCGCCTACCATCCATTACCAGACCCCGGACCCAGAATGCGACCTCGACTACGTCCCCAATGAAGCCCGCGAGCTGCCGGTCGAGGTTGCTATCTCCAATGCGTTTGGCTTCGGCGGCCACAACGCAGTTCTAGCCTTCAAATCCTTCTCGGGTTAGAATCGATCTTCTGGCGAGGGGGCGCGACCGCATTGCGGTATGGTGATGTATGGAACAGCTTAGGCCAGACGAATGGTTGGCCGGCAGCGGCATTTATTTTGATGATGCCAGCCTGGTAGAGCGGGCTTTAACCCACCGATCATACGTCAACGAAAACCGAGATGCCCTGGAGGATAACGAGCGACTGGAGTTCCTGGGGGATGCGGCACTGGACTTTCTCAGTGCGGCCTGGCTGTACAATCGCTTCCCTGAAATGGATGAGGGCCATCTCACAAGGCTCCGATCCGCTCTGGTCCGCACAGAACAGCTAGCCAGCTTCGCCAAAGAACTCGACCTGGGTCAGGCGATGCTGTTGGGGCATGGCGAACATCTGAGTGGCGGCCGCGAGCGGCCCGCCTTGCTGTGCGCGGCTTTTGAAGCACTGATAGGCGCCATGTACCTGGATGGTGGGTTGGACAAGGTTCGGGATTTCATGGAGGCTCGGTTCCGGCGGGCGGTCGAGGTCAGCCTGCAGGATGAGTCCTTATTTGATGCCAGAAGCCTGCTGCAAATTTGGGCTCAATCGGAAATTGGCATGACGCCGCTGTACCGCACTGTGAAGAGCACCGGCCCGGATCATGACCGTGAATTCGTGGTTGAAGTTCAGGCGGGACAGCGAGTGGTGGCCCAGGGAAAAGGCAGCAGCAAACAGGAAGCAGCACAGCAGGCGGCGGCCGCCGCGCTGCGTGAAGTTGGTTGGCCGAATTTACAGATTGGTTAGGACCCCCAGATTGTGACGGCGAAAAACAAAGAACATTCCCGATTGCAGACCCTGGAACTCCAGGGCTATAAGACTTTTGCCACCAAAACTACCTTCGAGTTTGCGCCGACCATCACCGCGATCGTCGGCCCGAACGGCTCGGGGAAGTCCAACATCGCGGACGCAATCCGATGGGTGCTGGGCGAGCAGGCCTACAGTTTGCTGCGCGGCAAGAAGACCGAGGACATGATTTTCTCGGGGTCGGAAAGCCGGTCCCGTGCTGGCATGGCCGCCGCCACCATCCGCTTCGACAATACCGAGGGCTGGTTGCCCATCGATTTCAATGAGGTCAGCATAGGGCGCCGGGCATATCGGGATGGCCAGAACGAATACCTGGTCAATGACCAGAAGGTGCGTCTGCGGGATGTATCTGAGCTGCTGGCTGAATCAGGCCTGGCGGAGCGAACCTACACCATCATCGGCCAGGGGCTGGTGGATACCGCGCTGTCGCTGCGGGCGGAGGAACGGCGCGAGCTCTTCGAAGAGGCCGCCGGCATCGGCCTTTACCGCAGTCGGCGGGAGGAGGCCGTGCGCCGGTTGGAGAGCACGCGGCGGAATCTGGAACGAGTCAAAGATATCCTGGCCGAGCTGCGTCCTCGGCTGCGCAGCCTGGAGCGGCAGGCTCAGCGGGCGCGTGATTACGAGCAGGTCAAAGAGGACTTGAAATCGTCGCTGCGAGTCTGGTATGGCTACCACTGGAACCGAATGCAGCAGGTGGTGGGCCAGGCGAGCCAGGCGGCAAAGGCCCAGGCTGAGGAGCGGCGTGATCTGCACGAAGAGCAGAAGAGGGTCGATAAGGAATTAGCGTCCACCCGGCGCCGGATCGAGCAGTTTCGGGAGAAGCTTCAATCGTGGTCCGGTGAAGCCGGTGAGCTGTACAACCGACGCGAGGAGATGGCCCGGCGGCAGGCGGTTCTGGAGGAACGGATCCGCTGGCTTGAAGAGCAGCACGGCATGATCCAGGGTGAGTTGAGCTCGCTTCAGGCGGAGCACGCCAGGGCGAAGAAATCAGCTGATGTGGCTCGTGAGGAAATGCAGGCTCGATCCGACGAGGTCCAGCAATTGGAGGAGCAGGCGGTGGGGGACGGCTCCGGAAGGACATTGAAGGATCGGCGCGAGCTGGAAGCGGAGTCCAACCGGCTGCGAAAGGAATTGGAAGCGTTGGCTGGCCGGGAGGCGGCCTGGCACACACGCGAGGACCAGCTGAAGGAGCGGCGGGAGGAGCTGGAGCTGGCGCTCGACCAGGTGGAACAGGAGCGTGCACTGGCACAGGAATCCAGGCAGGAGCTGGCAGCAGCCCGTAATGAGGCTGTAAAGGCGCTGGAGGCAGCGAATCGCCAGGCCATGCGACTTCGGGAGCAGAAATCCGAGCTGGAAGCACGATCGGCGAATTTAGCCACAAGCGCCGAAAAACAGCGGCAATCGCTTCAATCGCTCCAGCGGAAAGCCGACCAGTTTCAAAGCCGGCTGATGGCGCTGCGTGAGCTGGCCGAAGGACCCCAGGCGGGCAGCCAGGCGCTGCTGCAAGCCGCTGAACGGGGTGAGATTGCCGGCGTGATCGGCCGGCTGCTGTCCAAGGTTCAGGTGCCGAGCCAGCACCGACGTGTGGTATCCACCGCCATGGGTGAGCTGGTCGGCGGGCTTGCCGTGAGCACCTGGTCGGAGTTGGAGCAGGCCTTGGGTTTTCTTGCAAAGCAATCCGATCAGGGGCGGACGGTGCTGCTGCCCATGGAGGAGGATGATGGGGGCGAGCGCTATTACGTCCCTGCTCCTGATGATACGGACATCGTGGCCCACGCGGCTGAGGTTGTGTCGGCGGAAGAATCCCTGAAACCGGTGATTCGGCGGCTGCTGGGCCGAACCTGGATTGTGCGGGATCGATCCAGCGCCGTGCGCTGGCGGGGGCAGGCACCGTCGGACGTCCAACTTGTGACCCCTCAGGGTGAGCTCTTCTTGCCCAACGGGATTGTGATTGTCGGGCCGCCCAGTTTTGGTCCAGACCGCGAGGGGCGAGAGGAGCTGCAGCGAGATCTGCACAAGGTAGAAGCTGAAATTGAAGTCGTCAGCGGCGAGCTGGCTGCGGTGGAGTCCGAGCAGGATACCGTTGCGGCGCGGTTGGGGAATGTGGATCTTGAGCTCGACGCGGCGGAGCAAGCGGAGGGCGCGAGCCGCCAGGCACTGCGCCAGATCGAGATCGAGCTAAGGGAGGCTGAATCCCGCGTTACGTCACAGCAGCGCAGGCACCAGGAACTGAGCGAGGCGCTCGAGCGGACAGAAAGCCGCTGGCAGAATTTGCTGTCAGAAGGCGAGGCTTTTGAAGAGCAGCGGGCGCGGCTTGAGAGGGAACTGACCCGCAGCCAGCGTCAATTTGGAGATGCCCAGGCTTCCCAGGCAGCCGATGAATTGGAGCTGGAGTGGGACCGAGCCAGGACCTCATTCGAAGATGCCGAAGGCCGCTGGAAGGAACGAAAAGCGCGGGCGGAGACGCTGGCCGAGGAGGTCGAGACCTGGCAGCGGCGCTTGTCGGCCAACGAAGAGGAGCGAGCCACCAAGGATCAAGAGTTGGCTGAAGTGAGAGCCAATTCCATCGAGGTTGAAGCAGCTTTATCCGCCCGGCAGGAAGAGTTGGACCCGGTGGAGCAGGAGCTGGACGCCGCCGAAAAACGCCGCACGGAGCTGGAGAAGGCGGAGAGCCGGCTTCGCTTCCAGATCCAGGCGGTGGAAAATCGGCATTCACAAGCTCAGGTGGAACTGGCCCGACGGGAAGAGGAGCTGCTCGGGCTGCAGCGGCGGATTGAAGACGATTTCGGTCTGGTGGCATACGAATACGACGAGAGCACCACCGGGCAGGACCCGTTGCCGCTGGAAGGCTTGGTGGAGAAGCTGCCCAACGTCGATGAACTGCCAGAGGGGATTGAAACCCAGGTGAAAAGGCTGCGGGCGCAGCTGCGGCGCATGGGATCCATCAATCCGGAAGCTCAGGAGGAGTATCAGCACGTTCGGGAGCGTATGGAGTTCATGACGACGCGGGTTGACGATCTGCGGGACGCGGAATCTCAAATTCAGGAAGTCATTGTCGAGCTGGATGTGATCATGGCGCGTGAATTCCGGACCACGTTTGAAGAGGTGGCGGCCGCCTTCAAAGACACCTTCCAGCAGCTGTTTGGTGGCGGCTCGGCTCGACTGATTTTGATCGACCCTGACGATCCCAATGAGAGCGGAATCGAAATCGAAGCCAAGCTCCCCGGAAAACGAGAGCAGGGGCTGGCCGTGCTTTCCGGCGGCGAGCGCAGCCTGGCAGCCAGCGCGCTGATCTTCGCGCTGCTGAGGGTCTCGCCGACACCTTTTTGTGTACTGGACGAAGTGGACGCGATGCTGGACGAATCCAACGTCATCCGCTTTTGTGAACTGCTACAGGAGCTCAGCGAGAAAACCCAGTTCATCGTGATTACGCACAACCGCCAGACGGTGCAGGTAGCGCAGGCGGTTTATGGCATCACCATGGCAGCGGATTCCACCAGCCGGATCATCAGCCTGGACCTGGAGGAGGCGGCCCAGGAGGTGGCGGCCTAGCGGCCACCATCTCAAGGACCTGTGGGTTCAAGGGAGAGCCGATGAGTTTTCACGGCAGGCGAGCATTGGTAACGGGCGGTTCCAGCGGCATCGGCCTGGCGCTTGCGCATCAACTGGCCGCCCAGGGCGCGGCTGTTACCATCCTGGCCCGCAACATCTCCAAGCTGGAGCGCGCCGCGGATGAGATCAGTCAGAGTCGGCAGAACGGGGCGGCGGAATGCCAGTGGCTCTCGGTGGATGTCACCGATGCCCAATCGGTCCAGGAGGCGCTCCGGGTATGGCTGGAGGCCAACGGCGCACCGCACTATCTTTTCAACAGTGCCGGTGTGGCTCATCCAGGATACGCGGAGGAGCTGGATATAGAAATATTTCACTGGATGATGGACGTGAACTACTATGGTCTGGTTCACGTGACCCAGACGCTGCTGCCGGCGATGATCGAGATTGAAGAAGGTCACATTGTCAATATCTCCTCGATGGCCGGCGTGTTGGGTGTGTATGGCTACACTGCCTACGGCGCCTCCAAATTTGCCGTGAGGGGGTACAGCGATGCGCTGCGGGCGGAAATAAAGCCGAAGGGGCTGAAGGTTTCGGTCGTCTATCCGCCGGACGTGCAGACGCCGCAGTTGGAATATGAAAATCAGTTTAAGCCGCCCGAGACCAAGGCGCTGGCGGCCGATGCGAATCCAATGTCGGCCGATCAAGCGGCCGAAGTCATTCTGAAAGGCGTGGCGCGCGGCCGTTATTTGATCATTCCGGGACTTGGCAATTGGCTGTATTATTGGCTGAGCGGCGCACTGGGGCCACTGCTTTATCCTGTTATGGATATTTTCATCCGGCAGGCCCGCGCCGCTGCAGAGAAGAAGGGTTAGGATTTATGGATATTTTTGACAAAATCTCAGAATTCACCATCGCCAAGGAAGCCCAAGAGGGCGGATATTACCCGTATTTCATTCCGCTGACCGAGAGCGAGGGGACCGAGGCATCCTATCAAGGGCACCGGCTGATCATGTGCGGCTCCAACAACTACCTGGGCCTGACAACGCATCCTGACGTCAGGAAGGCAGCCACGGACGCCATTGAGCGATTTGGCACCAGCTGCACCGGTTCCCGCTTTCTCAACGGCACCTTGGAAATGCATGAAGAACTGGAAGAGGAACTGGCGGATTGGGTTGGTAAAGAGGCGGCGCTCGTCTTCTCGACGGGCATGCAGACCAACCTGGGGACCATCACCGCCCTGGTTGGCCGCAACGACGTGGCGGTGCTGGACAAGCAGGACCACGCCAGTATCGTCGACGGTGCTATGCTGAGTTGGGGCGAGACCAAACGCTACCGCCATAATGACATGGAGGACTTGGAGCGAGTGCTGAAGTCCATTCCAGAAGATAAGGGGAAGCTGGTGGTGGTCGATGGGTTATTCAGCATGGAGGGCGACTTGGCCCCGTTGCCGGAGATGGTCCCGATTTGCAAGAAGTACGGCGCCCGGCTGATGGTGGATGACGCCCACGCCATGGGCGTTGTCGGCGGCGGCCGCGGCACGGCGGCGCACTTTGGCATGACCGAGGATGTGGATTTGATCATGTCCACCTTCAGCAAATCCTTCGCCTCGCTGGGCGGTTTTATCGCTGGCGATGACGATGTGATCCACTACATCAAGCACAACGCCCGTGCCTTGATTTTCAGCGCCAGCATTCCGGCTTCCAATACGGCGGCAGCCCGGGCGGCGCTGGAGGTGATGAAGAAGGAGCCCGAGCGGATCCAGCGGATCAACGACATTGCGAAAATGATGCGCGAGCGCTTCCAGGAGTTAGGTTTTGATACCGGGGATTCCGTGACGCCGGTGATCCCGATCATCATCGGCGACACCATGCGTACTATCGCCGCCTGGAAGGCGCTTTTCGACGGGGGCGTCTTCGTCAATCCGGTCATTTCGCCAGCGGTACCTGAAGGCCGGGAGCTGCTGCGCACCAGCTACATGGCCACCCACACCGATGAGCAGCTCGAGGAAGTGCTTGAGATTTTCGAAGAGGTGGGCAAGCGGCTGGACCTGATTTAGGGCCTCACCCTTTGACAGCAAGCCTCCATCAGGTAGAATAAGCCTCCAACGCCGAAGTGGCGGAACTGGCAGACGCGCTACGTTCAGGGCGTAGTGAGCCTTGCGCTCATGTGGGTTCGACTCCCACCTTCGGCATCCAAGCGGTCCTTCGGGGCCGCCTTTCTTTTTAAGGCAATTGACTTGCCCTGGATGGATCCGAGGGGACGACACTCAGATGCAGACGGAGCGAAGAATTCCCTGTATTGAATCTGTTTATGGCTAAGGGATGTGGAAGTACCCAATCTTGGTGACACAATCCCCACCGCCGTGATCCGCGCTGCAGAGTTTGAATTCGGCATAGGCATCGGTTTCAGACGGCATTGATTTCAAGGGCATGAAAATATAGTTCACCTCGCCAGGGTAGAGCTCGTTGCCATGCCCAGGCGGGCAGGTTTCAAGTGCGCTTTTTGAGAAGGGGTGTCGTTCTTTGACTGGACCGTACACCGGTTCAGAATTTTCGATGGTATAGACGCCGAGCCAGCCAGACCAAAGGCGCACGGAACCGCCATTGCGAACGGCAAAAATCACCAAATCAGAATCTCCACAAGAGGCGAAGCCATGGAACCAAACGTCAAAGCCGACGGAGGGTGTTGGGGTGGGCGCCGGCGTGTGGACGGGTAGACCCTCCGTTTCACCGTCGATGGATGCGTATTCACTTAAAAGCCAACAATAGCCCTCGGGATCATCGGGGTTGACGATATACCAATAATCACCATCGTTGCTCTCTCCGACCACGTCGGCTTCCCGCCCAACAGTCAGCACCCCAAGTAACTCGAAGCTGGGATCCGGCCCGCTCCGGCAGTTTGTGGCTTCCGAAACGCTGATCCGGGCTGGGACAGGTGTGGCCGTTGGGGTTGCGCTGGGTTCCGGGGTTGCGGAAGCTGTCGGAATATGCGTTTCCGTCTCCTGAACGGAGGCCAATTCCGTTTCCATCGCAGCGATGGTGGCTTCTACGGCGGCGAGTTCGTCCCCTGATACTTCAGTGGCCATGGCGCCGTTTCGGGTTCAGCCGGGCCGTACGCCGCCATGGTCAGGGTGATCAGGCTGAGTACGGTGAATGTATTGTTGATGAGCTTCATAACACTCCTGCTGCTGTTCCGCTTCAAAAGACTTTTTTGAACTGTTCAGACATACTTAGACAGCGCGGACTTCCTGGTCGGCAAACTGGCATTCAAGCATACGAGCATTTTTCTCTGCCCGGATATTTTTGGGCTATCCAAAGGATCATTCCGGCAGGTGGATGGCCAGGAATCTGACCGGAAGTAGGCTCTGGCTTGTGGCTTGCAACCCACTTAGGTAAGATGGAAGCGACATGAACGATGAGCAAAGGCGCCGTCGCCGTGGCCCCTCCAAGGCCTGGCTGATTGTCGCTATCATTTTGGGGATACTGATCCTGGGCGATTTGAACCGCCGGATGGCCAACGCGCGCCGGCTGGAGCGGGATGCGCGCATGCTGTCGACCGAGGTCAGCCAACTGGCCGCTGAGAATCAGGATCTGCAGACACAGGTGGCTGGTGCCACCAGCGACGCCATGGTGGAGGAATGGGCTCGCAGCGAGGGGCGGATGGTGCGGGAGGGGGAGCGGCTGATTATCCCGGTGCCGGCGGATCCGCAGTCAGGCGGGATCACCCCGACCCCGGTTCCCGCCTCGGAGCGCCCGACCAATTGGGAGGTCTGGCTCGCCCTGCTGTTCGGCGGCTGACCCTTGACGGGGTCCCCCGCTTCCGTTAACATTGGAACTCGCCAGGGGGAACAATTAAATACGTTGCGGGGTGGAGCAGTGGCAGCTCGTCAGGCTCATAACCTGAAGGTCCTAGGTTCGAATCCTAGCCCCGCTACCTGAGCTTCAACTGGGATCGTCAGGCTTCTGGAGATGGAAGAGCCTGGCGATCTTCGGTTTCTGGTACGTGATTAAAGAAGATCCCCGTCCGTAAGATGTAAACCGTCATGCTAAAGCCCTCGTTGAGAGTAAACATGCAAGGGCTTACGTGGGGATGTTCCTCGTTCATCTTTAGGTCATTTTCTTATCCTCTGTCTTCACGATCGACCTACATATTACTTTCTTAAGTCCATCTTGGTAGTCTTCCCAGCTGTAATTCTGATCGTATATCTACTTTAGCTGATTCCGATATGGTTGTGTGTGACGAGAGCGTTATCTCGTCTTTAGACATGCCATAGGGCAGCTGTGAATGCTACCCAATACCTATTCTGAATGAATCGGTGTATAGGTAGGATCAATTAGTGTATAATTTACTTCGTAAATAAGGCAATACAAAACTAATGCAAAAAATATTACTAATTTATTGTAGGATTTACTGCGTTGATTTGTTCTGGCTAAGCTATCGTAGTAAATAATGCAACAGGGAAATTGCTCATGAGTCAAAGTACGTACGCCAAGACGCAGGGTACCCATTTGCTGGAAGCCATCCTGGAAGAGGTTGGCCCGATCTTCACGGTGGATCAGGTGCGTTCGATCGCCGCCAATCAGGGTTTGAACTCCCAGGATCTGCGCTGGACCCTGCATTCGCTCTTCAAGTCAGGATGGATCGCCCGTCTCAAGCGCGGTGTGTATGCCGTGAACTCATCACTTTTTCCAGACGAGCTGCATCCGTTTGCCTTGGCGAGCGCGCTGGTTGAACCCATGGCGATCAGCCATTGGTCAGCGCTATCCCATCATGGTCTGACCACGCAGATCCCCCCGATGGTGCAAGCGATGACACCCAAAAAGGTTGTGACGCCGGAGATGAGAACCGGTGAAGCTTCACGCCCTCGTGGGAGGGCGGTATGGGAAGTCTTTACCATCGAGGTCGAGTTCATCTACATCGAAAAGACGCGCTTCTTTGGATTTCAGCAGGAATGGGTCAGCCGCTGGAATCGGGTGTCAATTACCGATCGGGAACGGACCTTCCTCGACATGGTTGCCCGTCCCGATATTTTCGGTGGCATGGAACTCGCC
>JBKHKF010000324.1:0-3500 GCA_046537745.1 Anaerolineales bacterium
GTTCGGCGGCCAGGCAGGCCAGGCCGGCCAAGGACTCGGCGATGCCGCGCTGGTTTCCCAGCTTTCGGAATTCGTTCAGGCTTTCCAGGAACAAGGTCTTGGCTTTATCGCGCTCGCCCTTGTGCTGGGCAAGGTATCCCCGAACGGTGATCAACCGGGCCTGATCCCCTTTTGAATCGGTCTGCTGATAGAGGTCTTCAGTCCGCCGGTAATACTCCTCCGCTTCCTCGTAATTTTCTTGGGCGCGGGCAACTTCGCCGTAATTGCTCAGGACAAATGCCTTGTACCAAACTTCCCCGTTCTTGTTCATGTAAGATCTGGATTTATCCAACCACTCCAATGCCTGGTCAGCCTCACCAAGCCCGAGGGATACATTGGCAAGGTGAACCATCGAGGTGCCTTGCATCCAGGTGAGACCGAGATCGTCATACAGCTTGAGGGACTCCAGCAGATATGGATACGCTTCTTCGTCTTTTCCTTGGTTGACCAGCACGATCCCGTAGGTCATCTTCGAGAAGGCAGTGACCCGGTCCAGCTCCAGCTGCTGACTTATCTCCAACGCCTGGCGGCATCGTTTGGCCGCCAGCTTGAGATCGCCCGACCAGAGCGCAAGGGAAGCACGGCTGAAGAGTGCAAAGGCACGCGGCGGGGATTTGCCCATATCTTTTGTTACTTGTAAGGCCCGTTCCATCCACTCGCTTCCCTCTTGAAGGTGTCCATGGCGATACCAAAACCAGGAGAGCTGCGTCATCATCGCCAGCAGCGACTCCACATTTTCCTCCGGGTGATCGAGGGCCCAATCCATCGCTTGGCGCATGTTATCGTGTTCTTGTTCGTATATCTGCAGCCAGAGCGCGGAGTCCGTGCCATAAATGCCGCTTTCCAGATCCATGCTTGCCAAGTCGGTGAAATAGGCGCAGTGCAGCCGCATTAGTTCTTCATGGACCCCCTGCTCGGCCGCTTTCTCCTGGGCGAATTCTCGAATTGGTTGGAGCATATCAAACCGTGGATCGCCTGTGACAGGAGAGATCTGGCGCACCAGGTTTTCGTTGAGCAGGGTTTCAACGCCGTCAAACACCTCGTTTTCTTCCATCGAGGGGCAGATTTCATCAGCAGCCTCCAAGGTGAAGCCGCCGCTGAAAACCCCCAGTCGTATGAACAGATCCTGTTCTGCAGGATCGAGTAACTGAAAACTCCAGTCGATGGCTTCCCGCAGCGTTTTCTGACGGTCCGGTAAGTCCTCCGCTTGACCGACCAGAAAATCAAGGCTCTCGTCAAGGCGTACCAGCAAAGCTTCTGGCGTCAGCATTTTGACTCTGGCGGCGGCCAGCTCAATGGCCAGCGGCAGCCCTTCCAGGCGGCGGCAGATGTCGGCGACCGCCGCTTTGTTCTCTTCGTTGATCTCAAACGCTGGCTTGACGGATTGAACCCGCTGCTCGAACAGTGCAGCCGAGGCGAAGGAACGGATTTCTTCCACCGCCGTAATCGACGCGGGTGGAACCTCCAATGGCGTGACTAGATACTCCACCTCCGACCGCAGCTGCAGCGAAACACGGCTGGTAACTAAAACCGTTAGTTCAGATGCCGACACCAACAGCTCCGAGAGGTCCGGCGCCGCCTCAACGACGTGCTCAAAATTGTCAAAGATAAGCAGAATGTGCCGCCTCGATAGAAAATTCTTGAGCTTATCCAACGGTGGATGGCCGCCTCCCTCACGGAGACCGAGCGTGTGAGCGGTGGTGGGGATGACAAGATCTGGATCTCTGATGTCGGAAAGGTCGATGAAGAAAACGCCCTCTGGAAATTCCTCCAGAATATTCCGGCCGACCTCCTGGGCAAGCCTTGTCTTGCCGCTGCCGCCGGCCCCCGTCAATGAGACTAAACGTGTTTCGGGATCCAGCAGCAGTTCGGTCACCTCCTGGATTTCTTGCTCTCGGCCGACGAAATTGGTGAGCGGCGCAGGGAGATTATTAGGCGTCTCCTCGGCACCTGGAATGGGCGGCTCCGATTCTCGGCCGAGCCCGCTTTCGTCGTAAAGCTCCCCGGCCTCGCTCGGCATAGCCAAATCGAATAATCGGAAGAATTGCTTTAAATTGGCTGCAGCGTAGATCAAAGATGCCAGCCGCTTGTCGTTGGACATTCCGGATTTGTGGCAGTAGCCAAGGCCGGCGGCGGCGCCCGCCAGCCAGTACTGTCCCCACAGGTCATCCTGCAGGCTTGGATGATTTTCCTCAATCCAATCTGCAAAGGCCAAGCGGCTTGCCCGGATGGCTGCGTTGACACCGGCTACTTCAATCGGGGCTTCGGCGGTGTCCAAAATCTCGCTCTCACTGTAGCGATTGATCAGTTCTATGACCGGGTCGAAGGAGCCGTCCGAAAGATGATCAATAAGGTAGGACATTTCAAGGTAGCGGTGATCATAGAGCAGCGGCTTGTCGGGCTTAAACAGTGCGAAGTCGATCAGGAAGTAGGCCTCCAGTTCATTGGTTCCCTGGGAGAACTTCGCCAGAATGTTGTTCGTGTTTAAATCCCGGTGCAGGTGACCGAAGGCCGCATCGAGTGCTCGTACCGAGCCCCAGCGCTCGGACTTCCGAGCGTATAGGAGTGGATTTGGAAGCAGGTTGTCTTTATGGATGAATCCGGAGGTGTCCACGGGCAGTTGGCAGACCTCCCGGATGAAAGTCTCGATATTCTGATCTTCCTTAAGGCGGAATCCCAACCAGTTCGCCAGCAGTTCCTGTGGATGACCGATTGTCCTGAAGGGCGGCGAAGGATTCCATGTGTCCAGCAGTACTTCATTTGTCTTGGAGAAGAGATGCTCCAGGCGGCTTTGGCGCCTGAACCCGGAAAGGGTCCGGAAGCTGCGGAGTGATTGGCCGGCAATCGTATAGAAGATCGCCAGTGCGCCCTCGAGCTCCACTCGCTCATATGACAGCGTCGGAATGTGGTTCTCGACGAAGGAGGATGGGGATTCCTCTTGAACGGTAAGGTGGCGGCTGATTTCATCGGCCGAGGATTTTGGGTGTTTGCGATCCAATTTGAGGATCAGGTGCTTTAGCTCGGCGTCCGCACTACCTGCCACACGCACTAGATACAGGAGAGCACCGGACCGGCCGCCACTTAGTTCCTGAAGTGCAGTGATGGCGATACCGTGCTGCTCCTCGGCGAGCTGAATGACATTCTGAAAATCTTCGGGTATTGAGCTGAGGTTTAATGAGGCTCCAGCCATGCGTTGGTGGTTCCTTCATGCGCAGATTGCTTATAGAGGAAGTCGTCGGATGTTTGTTGCGACTACGTTGATATTATAGGCAAGCCCCTGTGTATAGCGGATTGCGGCTATCGGGCTTGAATGGTGGATTTTTGAGCCGGGGCCATCAGTTGTCTTTGAGTCTGGATCAATTAACAGGTACGGGCCAAGGTCGCCACGCTGGCCCGCAAGCTCAATTTCTCCGTCGGTCCAAGGCCGATCACGTGGCTGAATCCCAGCCCGTCTCCGCGTA
>JBKHKF010000022.1:0-14710 GCA_046537745.1 Anaerolineales bacterium
GGTCTGTGACGCCTGAGGGCCTTGTTGTGGAAAACCGATGGACCACCTTCAGTCACGGTGTCGCCTTCGTGGTCGGATTTTCGATCGTATTCGTCATGCTGGGCGCGGCGGCATCGCTGATTGGTGCGGTTCTTTACGACCTGCGAACCTGGATCGCGAAGATTGGTGGCGTCATTGTGATTATCTTCGGCCTACACACGCTCGGCGTCATCAATATTCCTTTCTTGAATTACGATACTCGACGCCAGGAACGGCCAGATCCAGGCATGGGCTACTTCTCTTCGGCGCTGATGGGGGTCTTTTTCTCCGCGGGCTGGGCGCCTTGCGTTGGTCCGGTTCTCGGGGCCGTGTTGACCCTCGCGTTGAACAATGCCAATCTGTCTCAAGGTGTCATACTGCTGTCCGCCTACTCCGTGGGCCTGGCGATCCCATTTCTGTTGGCAGCGCTGGGGATTGGTCGGGTGGCTAATCTGATGCGCGAGCACACTCAGCTCATTCGATACCTGTCTATGGCAACCGGGGTTGTGCTCATCATTGTCGGAGTTATGCTCTTCACTGGAACCCTGGAACGACTCGCTTCCTTTGGCTTCTTTGTCGATTTTGGCCTATAAGCAACCGTGACGGTCCACATGGGAGAAGAGAAGCGTCCGCTTTGGCGCTGGCTGCTAACCGGGCTGGCGGTGGGTCTGGGCTTAGGGTTAATCATCTTCTTTGGCATTCCCTCAACAGATAGGGACACAGAGGCGCCTGCCGCAGTTGGCCGCCAGATGCAGCAACCGTTGGTGGGTGAACCGGCGCCTGCATTCTCGACGACGGACAGCCAGGGTGCACCCATTGCGTTGCAAGACTTTTCAGGCCAGGTCGTACTTCTAAATTTTTGGGCGACATGGTGTGGTCCCTGTGAGGTGGAGATGCCGCTGCTCCAACAACGCTATGAGGCGCTGAGGGATCAAGGATTTGTCGTGCTGGCGATCAATTATGATGAATCCCGGGAAAAAGTGGTTGCTTTCGGCGACAGGCTGGGGTTGGATTTCCCCCTCCTGCTCGATCGGGGGGGCGAGATCCAGCGCAGTTACCAAGTGCGCGGATACCCGAGCAGCTATCTGGTGGATGAAGAAGGAATTATTCGGGATGTCCACATCGGTCTCATGACCGATGATCAATTGGAGGAGATGCTGGCGATGGTGGGGTTGGAGGATTAATGCGTGTATTCTTGTACACAAAGCCGGGGTGTTCCCCCTGTGAACACGCGAAAAAATCATTACAGGGGCTGGCGCAAGAATATCCCCACAGGCTCGTCGAAGTGGATATCACAACGGAAGCCTCCTTGCAGAAGCAGTATGGCGAGGAGGTGCCGGTTATCCAGGTGGGTCCATACACCTTGAAAGCGCCTTTTGACGAGCGGGATCTTCGTGTCACGTTGGGAGCAGCCCGTGACAGCCAGAATGACCTTCCTGATAAGAAGCGAAAGCTCAAAGGGGATCAGGCGTTGTGGCTGAATCGAGCGGTCTTGTTCTTTGCACGGCATTGGCTTGTGGTGTTCAACCTGCTTGTATTCACCTACGCCAGCTTGCCATTCGCTGCGCCGGTGTTGATGAAGAACGGCGTGCAGGGCCCGGCACGGGCCATCTATACCGCCTACTCGCCCCTATGCCATCAACTCGCCTTCCGCTCCTGGTTCCTTTTTGGTGACCAGTCTGCCTATCCGAGAGAGCTAGCCGGAACAAATTACACTTCCTTCGGCGAGGCCACGGGGATCGATGAGGGTGACCTTTATGCCGCCCGTGATTTCATCGGTAACGAACAAATTGGTTATAAGGTCGCTCTATGCGAGCGGGACGTCGCTATCTATGGAAGTATCTTGCTGGCGGGCTTAATCTTCGGCATATTCAGGAAAAAGCTGAAGCCGTTGCCAATTGCCCTCTGGGTGCTGTTTGGCATCGTGCCGATGGCAGTGGATGGCGGCTCACAATTAATCGCCGGTATCCCATTGCCCGGATTTGACCTGATCCCTGCTCGGGAGAGCACGCCTTTCCTTCGGACGCTGACGGGCGGACTCTTTGGCGTGATGAATGTGTGGATGGCTTATCCCTATGTTGAGGAAACGATGTCGGAAACCCGGGCCCTGGTCTCTGCCAAGATCAAGGCTGCGACGGAGGCAGAACCAACCACCTAGGAATATCCGGGCATCGAGCACATGGTAGACTGGCCTCATGCCATTTGAGGAGTCTAACGGCTTACGCTATTTTCAGTTTGAATCCTTCAGCAATGATTGGTTCGATCATGGGATATTCACGCGCCGTGGCGGCGTCAGCGAGGAGCATTTCGCCAGCTTAAATGTGGGGGCTACGGTCGGGGACGATCCGGATAAGGTGATTGAAAACCGCCGGCGTGTCTTTGATACCTTTGGCCGCCATACGGATTCTGCCTTTGATATCTGGCAGGTGCACTCAGCCGAGATTCTCGTCGCAACGGAGCCGCGCCAGGGGGAGCCGTACCCACGGGTTGATGGCGTGGTGACAAACCGACCCGGGGTCACGCTGTCCATGCGTTTTGCCGATTGTGTGCCGATCATGCTGATGGACCCCGTCCATCGATCACTGGCTTTGATCCACGCGGGCTGGCAGGGGACGGTCCGGGGCGCCGCCAGCGCGGGAGTTCAGAAGATGGTTGAAGCTTTTGGCACCCGGCCAAAGGATCTTGTTGCCGGTATTGGCCCCTCCATCCGCCAACATCATTATCCGGTGGGCCTGGAAGTGATACAAGCCTTTCGCCAATCCGTTGGCCATAGGGCTGAGCCTTATGTATCTGAAATAGATGGTCAGTTCTATCTGGATCTCGCCGGCGCCAACGCAGATGCGCTCGATCGGCTGGGAGTGCAAAATATAGAGGATCCAGGCCTATGTACCGCCTGCGATTTGGAGGACTGGTACTCGCATCGAGGGCAGGGCGGCAAAGCCGGCCGGTTTGCCGCGATTATGGGTATTCGATAGATGAGCGATATTACCGTTAGCGATATAAACAAAAACCTGGCGCAGATCCAGGAGCGTATTCAGCGGGCTGCTGAGAAGGCAGACCGGAATCCGGCTGGTGTTCAGATCGTCGCCGTCACGAAGGGCCATGATGCGTCAGTGGTCCGGTCGGCGAACGAGGTGGGCCTGGACCGTCTCGGGGAGAACCGGGTGCGCGAAGGTCTGAAGAAAATGGGAGCGGTCGATGACCTGCCAGGCTTGCAGTGGGATATGATTGGCCATATTCAAAGCCGCAAGGCCAAGCTGGTTGCACCGGCTTATCACTGGGTGCATTCAGTCGATCGTGAAAAGATCGCCCGCTATCTAGATCGCTATGCCGGTGAAGAGGGCCGAATACTGCCCGTACTTCTGGAGTGCAATGTCTCCGGTGAGGAGTCGAAATATGGCTTTGATCTGTCGGAGGAGGCGCGCTGGACGGATTGGCTGGAGCAGGTCAAAACCATTCTCGCCATGGAGCATCTCTCCGTTCGAGGGTTGATGACGATGGCCCCCTGGGAAGCGGATGAGGATATTGTTCGATCCACCTTCGCCAGGCTTCGTCGACTGCGAGCTTTCCTTCGCGAAGAGCTTCCGGCAGGATCCTGGGAGCATCTCTCGATGGGTATGACCGATGATTATGAGATCGCCGTGGAGGAGGGCGCTACCATCCTGAGGTTGGGCAGGGCGCTCTTCGGTCCCAGGCCCTAAGGCGGGAACCAGCACAGGCAGCAACGCATTGACAAGCGAATTAAGAAAGGCACATTTTTCGTGATGGGCTTCTTGATCACACTCATTCAAGTAACCGCAAACATACTGACACTGATCATTCTTATCGATGTCATCCTGAGCTTCTTTCTAAATCCTTTTCATCCGCTCCGCCAGACTCTTGACACCATTGTTGAGCCCATGCTGGCGCCGATCAGACAATTCATGCCGCAAACCGGAATGCTGGATTTCAGCCCGTTAATTCTGCTGATCCTGATTCAGCTTATTGAATCCGTGCTGGTTCAGATCCTGCTGAGTGTGGCTTGATGGCGAGAAAGTTCAGACTCCACGATGGGAAGCACGGGGCTGCTTTAACCATCCGTGTCACGCCGCGCGCCCGCAAAACCGAGATCGGTGAGCTGATGGCAGACGGGACGCTGCGGATCCGTGTGCAGCAGCCCCCGGTCGAGGGCAAAGCCAACGATGCGTTGATCGAGTTCCTATCCGATATTTTGGGCGTGCGCAAGAATCGGATTGAAATTGTGGCCGGCGCTCGTGGGTTAGATAAAATCGTCTCGATCCTGGATCTCACTGCCCAGGAGGTTCAACAGCGAATAGAAGCCGAAATGGGGGATGGTTAGTTCAGGTTAATCCGTCGCTGGTTCCGTTTCCGCCAGCGGCGTTGGTTCGCCGGCTGCTTGGCGCCATAAGGCTTCATAGGCTGCGTCCCTCAAATGCGGTTCGCCGGAATTTAGCGCCTGCTTCAGCTCCAAATCCAGTTCGCCCTTCGCCACCCAACCCATGGTTTGCAGCGCAGCTATTTTTTCTTCAGGTGTTCCCTGGTTGAGCGCACGCCGAAGCATTTCAAGGGAAGCCCGACCAGGAGCAAGTCCCAATCCAGCGCGGGAGGCGAAGCTTAAGAGCCAGGGGAGCTTGGTCAGATCTTCAGGCGGCGGCGTGATGGGATAGGGGGGCATCTGTCGGTTCTCCAGCGCCTCGGCTGCTGCTCCCCGGACAACCCACTGCTGATCCTCCAGCTGCATTGTCTGGAGCAGCTCGGCGGCCCACTTCTCTGGAACACGGGCGAGGCCGAAGACGGCAGCCCGTCGGGTGAGCAAATCGTCGAGGGTGGCCGCTTCTTTGAGCATTTCATATCCCTCGTCGGAGTGGATTGCGAGCGCCTCGGCGGCAGCGACGCGCACCGTCTCTTCTCCATGAAGCAGGCTCTCTCCCAGCGCCTCCAGCGCTTCTTCGAGGCCGATGGCAGCCAGGGCAAGACATGCCGCTTGGCGTACCCGGATGTCGGGATCGGATTTGACGGCCTTGGAGAGGGGTTCAATCGCTTCCTCGTCACGAATTCCGCCAGACCCTAACGCACCCAAGATGCGGGAAGAGGGTTTTTTTGAGGAAAGCAGCCGTCGGAAAAAGACAGCCCCGGTTTTCTCCTTAGATTGGGACATAGCGTGAGTGGCTCGTAGTCGAAGGCCGTATGGGCGTTTGGCATCCTGAATAATCTTGCCGAGCGCGCGAAGTGCAGCTGGTCTCCAACCCGCCCGCTGCGGTGCCAGCCGCAGCCAGCGTCCTACCCGCATGGTCCCTTGCTCCAGGGCATCGCCAGACAGCGCGAGGTAATGCTCGGCTTCTTCCGCGCTTTTCTGCATTGCCGCATAGAAGCCGTGGGCTTGCTCTGCAGGCAGCCAACCAGGATGATCCACCGTCTCCGGCACACCCAAATCCACCATGGCCTGGCCAGCCAAATATGCCGCCAACGCCGGCAGAAAGAAGGTCACCTTACGGTTGGGGCGGCGCACCAGAATGCCGGCGTCTACCAGGCTTGATAGGGGTGTGCCTCGAGGTAGGTCCGACTCGTAAATGGCCCCTTGGCGGCTTTCGATCCAGGCCAGCGCAGCGGCCGCAGCGGCCTGCTGCTCCTCGGAGGATAGGAAACGCCGTGTGTAAGACTCATAGCAATCCATCACCTGATCGCCGCGGGTGTCGCCGTTGTGGGCTGCCCATGTCCGCAGGGTGAATTCAAGTGGGCTTAGATGCAGTGAGTTTCCTGTTAGCCATCCGCTGATCAGGGCAGGGTCGATGTCCTCCATTTTGCTGCGTTTCAAATGGGGGGCTACATGTTCTTTCCAGGCTGAACCCCAGCGTTTCAGGAAAATCCGTTGGTCGTGATCTGTCCATGGTGCCAGACGGACCGGGGCCAATCCGGCGACAGCCAATCCATCGTAGCCGCGGATCGGACCTGCTCCGACCACCATGTTGCCAGGATACTTTTCAAAAAGCCTTTTCAGCCAGGGGCTGAATCGTTCCAGCTCACTTTCGGGCAGTTCGTCCAATCCGTCCAGCAGGATCAATGCGCGTTGATCCTTCAAGTGCGTCTTCAGATATTGAGGCAATCGCTTGCGCACACTTGAGCTGAATCCAGCCTCGGCACCGTTCACCAGGCCATCCAGCGGATCCTTGCGCTCCAGCTGATCCTGCTCGATGTCGTTTGCATGGATCATGATGGGCAGAAATCGAGCACCGCCGGACGTTTCCAGGCTTCCGCGAAGCGCCTGCAGCGCCAGGATTGCCAGCGCGGTGCTTTTACCAGAACCCAATGGCCCGGTGAGGAGCATGGATTGACCCTTCTGAACCGCTTCCATGACGGTGATGGATGGCGCAGCGTACACACCGGAGAGGTAGGCTGTGTCGGGAAGGTTGGGCAGTACGGCTAAGGCACCACCGCTGGGTTCGTCGGCGCTGCCTGGATCTAAGGATTCCACCGGGGCAAGGATGCGAGGGACCACAGAGATTTCACTCAGGGCCAGAATCGCTTGTGCCGCGTGCATGGTTTCAGCGCGCCGGATGAGTTCCACCGCGTAATTATCCAGGGCTCTTGCGGAGATGGATTCAGAGGATTGTTCGAAGAATCCTTTCAGCAGGCCGGCAGCCCAGGTTGTCAGCGGCTTGAATCGAATGAGGACCCAAACCAGGATCAGTCCAGTGACGAATCCGGTGAAAAATTCCGGCAGGTCGAAGCGTGCTCCATAAAATCCGAAAGGTCCAAAAGGCATAATTAATTACCCTGCATAAAGAAGGCGGCCGCATTGCGGACAGCGGACGGATTCCTCGCCTCCGCGAACGGCTTGTTGATTGGAACCAGGGATGGCCATGCCACAAACGCCGCAGCTTCCGCTCTCGAGCACCGCGATGGGTTTGCGGCCGGTCTTCTCCCGAGTGCGGGCATAAAGCTTCTTATCTTCCTCGGGAATGTTAGCGGCGGTAGCTTCACGCTCTGTCTCAAGCCGTTCTATTTCCTTGAGAATTTGCTGCCGCTCTTCATGGAGATCCTGGTGGCTTGCAGCCACCTCGGCCTGGATGCGCTCGAGATCATCCTTGGCTTCTTCGTAAGTTTCCTCGACGGCTTCAAGCTCCACCATGGCTTCGAGCAGCCGGTCCTCAAGCGTAGAGAGATAGCGCTTGAGGGACTCGGACTCCATCTGCAGGTCCTCAAGCTCCTTGGGATTGGTGACGCTGCCACTGTACAGGGATTCCTCCGTGCTCTTCAACTTCGACCGCTGGCTGGCAACGGCTTGCTCGGCTTCCCCTGTCTTCGACTTGGCGCTGACGAAAGCAGCTTTGGCCTGCTCGACAGCTTTTTCCGCTTCTTGGACCCGCCGATTTTCTGCGAGGATCTGATCAATCTCGGCCATTCGTTGGCGGTGATCGATGAGCGCCTCATCCACCTGCTGCAGTCGATAGAGTTTATTTAATCGTGCCATGGTGGGATTATAGAGCCTCTGGGAAGTTCGTAGCAAGCGGGTCATATGGCACATTGGCCTTGCTCACGCTACAATCCCAGCCGTGAGCCTTTCAAAGACCTCCCGTCCAGCAATTGCAGCAGCCATAGCTTTTCTGGCGCTTATTTCGCTTCCTTATGTATTGGCGCTTCTTCTGACGCCGCCCGATCGGATCTTCGCTGGATTTCTGGTCAATCCGCTTGATGGTTTTAGCTACCTCGCCAAAATGCATCAGGGTCTGCAGGGCAACTGGCTGTTCGAACTTCCTTACGCAGCGGAGGCTGGCGAGCCAGCGCTGCTCTTCTCGTTCTACCTTGGCCTGGGTCATCTCGCCCGCTTGCTGGGCGCAAATCTCATCCATGTATTCCACGGCGTACGCTTGTTAGCGGCGGGGATGATGGCCTTTGCAGGATATCGGTTTCTGAAGGTTGCGTTGCCGAGCCCGCAGGCAAGAAATTGGGGCTTCTTCCTGTTGATGCTGGGCTCCGGCCTGGGCTGGCTGGTCGCCCCCTTCGGTGGGCTGACCTCCGATCTGACCATTCCCGAATCCATCCCCTTCTTCGCGTCAGCGCTGAACCCACATTTTCCATTGTCATACGCCTGTATTGCCCTGGCGGCAGCGAACGCGCTCAGCCCTGAACCGCGAATGATAAAAACAAGCCTAAACGTGGGGCTCGGGTTTCTGCTGGGTGCGATACAGCCATTTGCGGCAGTGTCCATGGCGCTGGTGCTCGGTCTGTGGCTTGGATGGGAAACCTTGCGCCCGGATCAAGGGAAACGGGCCATTTTGGATACGGCAGGGATATACCCAACTGCCGGCCTGGCCTTGGGAGCAGCCCCATGGATTTTCTATGATCTCTGGCTGACACAGAGCCATCCAGTGCTAGCGCTGTGGAACCTGCAAAACCAGACGCCGTCCCCCCATCCCCTGGCTTATCTGACTGGTTTCGGCATCCCATTGCTTTTAGCGGTGATCGGAATCCTGCAGAAGCGCGATGGGTCCGATCGCTCATGGCGCTTGATGTTGATCTGGTTGGTGGTGAACGGACTGCTCCTTTATGCACCTTTTAGTCTTCAGCGCAGATTCTCAATGGGCTTGTTTCTTCCTATCGCCGCGCTCGCTGGCGTTGGGATCGAGCGGCTGATCCGGCGCCGTCATTGGCCCGCATATTTGCTGGTCGGTTTGTCTATTCCGAGCAATCTCTTCGTGCTTGCTGCCGGGTTGAGCCTCGTCGCCGAGGGTTCACCGCTGCTTCTGCTCCACGAAGATGAGAGGGCGGCATACAGATGGATCTCTGATCGTCTGGAGGATGACTCTCTGGTGCTGGCAGCTCCGAGAACCGGCAATCGTTTGCCTGCCTATGCCGATGTCCGAGTCCTCTATGGGCATCCCTTTGAAACACCGCAGGCAGAGAGAAAGGAAGCGATGGTCGAGGAACTGCTCAGGTTAGCTGCGGAAAGCCCCTCGGACGCGGCCTTCGAACTTCGCGCCATGGGGGTGGAACTGCTCTATCTAGGTCCTTATGAGCGAGCGATCGTTGGCGAAGCAGCTCGCTGGCCAAGCTGGCCGGTGCTGTACAGTGACGGCCAGGTCGAATTGTTGGATGTGTCTGAGCCATGAGCCGATCGACCGGCCGACTCATCCTGCTGTTGGCAGTTCTCGCACTGGTTCCTCTCCTGCCGCTTCTGTTTTCACAGGGAAACCTGCTGATGTGGCCCGGGGCCGATATCTCCGATCTGGAAACCGCGCATCTCCCGTTGGCGGAATATATCAACTATTCGCTGGTGAATTGGCGACAAGTTCCGCTATGGAATCCAACAATCTTGAGCGGAATGCCCGTTGCCGGGGATCCGCTTGCCGGGCTCGCTTATCCAGTGCTCTGGTCCACTTACCTCTTGCCGCAGCCGGCAACGTTCCATTTGCTGCTCTGGCTGCATCTGATCTGGGCGGGCTTGGGCCTGTATCGATTAGGACGGGATATCGGGCTTGGGCAGCACGCGGCCTGGGTGGCCGGCGCTGCCCTTGCGCTCTCGCCGCGCCTTCTCGGCCAGTGGGGCCTCGGGCACGCGACACTGGTCTTTGCCTTCAGCTGGACGCCATGGCTGTTGGTGGGTGTGCGCCGTTCCATTTCAGGGCTGAAACATCGAAGGCGATGGTGGGCGTGGCCGTCCTTGACCGGCGGCATGCTTGGCTTGCTGGCTTCCGCCGATCCCCGCTGGGGGATACCCGCAGGGCTTCTGGCACTTGCCTACGCTATATACCTTTTGATTGACCCGGCGCGCCCGGCTTGGCGCGCAAGTATCGCTGGCGGGGTCGTAACGATCGGCTCGTTGGTTGGCAGCTTGAGCTTCCTCGTGCTTCCCATGCTGCAATTGCTGGAGCACAGTCAGCGGGCCGGGCTGGCATTTGAGAGCGCCGGGGGAGGCGGAATGCCGATCGCATCGCTGCTCCAGCTGGCGGTTCCCAACCCAAGCGTCTGGCCGGAGTGGGGCGCGGCGGTGGGAACCGGCGTCTTCATCCTGGCGGTGCTGGGTTTGGTGAATTGGCAGCGTGGCTGGTTCTGGGCGGGGGTCAGTCTCTTCAGCTTTCTGCTCAGTCTGGGTCAGGCAACTCCCCTGATGGGGACTTTGAATTCGATAATTCCAGGTGCGTTGCTGCTGAGGATGCCAGGTCGCTGGTTCCTATTGGCTGGTCTTGCCATGCCCGTACTGGCCGGCATTGGAGTCGAGGCTTTGCTCAACCCGAAGGATGAAACCTTGACCAGGCGGCTCAATCTTGCCGTGGTCGGCGCTGGGGCGCTGGCTGGCTCGCTGGCCATCCTCCAGCTTCTCGCGCTACCAGGGATATCTGGGCCGGCCGGCTTGGTCGCGATTCTGTCGCTTCTTGTCTCCCTCATGTTGATGGGACTGGCGCTTCAGGGCAGCAGTCGTGTGCGCAAGCTTCTCTTGGGGATCCTGATCGTGGTGGAGTTGTTGGTCCTGAGTTTGTTTGGATTGACAGCGCGGGAGCCGATTCAGTCCATTCCCTCGGGTATTCAATCTGAGCTTCCCACCGGTTTTGGCAATGCGAGGCTGTATACCACCGGACATTTTGTATCCCAATGGCAGGCGGCCCGACAACGTCTGGAGATGGCCAACGGCGTTCATCCGCTTATGCTGAGCAGCTATTGGGATTTCATGGCCGATGCGGTTGGCTATGAGCCAGCCGGGTATAGCGTGACTTTGCCGCCCATGGTGGGTGACCTGGAGGACGTTGCTGGATCAGGGATCGACACAGCAGAACTGGGTTTGTTGCGCGTCACCCATGTGCTATCGGAAACAGTCTTGGATGTGGAGGGGTTGACAGAGGTCAGATCATCAGGGGGCTATTGGCTCTATACGCTTGACGGCTCCCGGCCCCGGGCCTGGATCGAGCCGGTATCCGCCGGCGAGAATGAGTGGGAGTCAGTGGAAGTAGCTCACTGGAGTGCCAATCGGATCGAGCTGCGAGCCTCTGGCCCTGGCACCTTGGTGTTGAGCGAGGTGTACTATCCTTTCTGGCAGGCGAATGTCGACGGATTGCCTGTTGAGATGAAGGTGGAGCAGGGCTTGTTCAGAGGAATTGAACTTCCAGCGGGAGATCATGATGTGGTGCTGCAGGCCTCCTCCGGACGGCTTCGGCTTGGGCTGCTCATCACCGCGCTTACCTGGCTTGTCATTGGAGGGCTGTGGTGGCGCCGCTGACCTCGCGCGAAAAGCGCTGGCTGCTGGCCTTCGCTGTCATCCTCATCATTCTTACCACGCTTCCTTACGCAGCGGCTTTCGAATTCGCCGGGGATGAATGGGCTTTCTCGGGTTTCCTGATCGGTGTGGAAGATGGAAACTCTTATGTGGCGAAAATGCTGCGTGGCAATCAGGGGGATTGGCTATTCAAAACCCCGTACACCACCATCGAACAGCCCGGGGTTCTGGTCTTTCTGCCGTACTTAATCCTAGGAAAACTGGCAGCTGGTGAGGCGCTCCACCTTCAGTTGGTCAGTCTTTTTCATCTCTTTCGCGCCGTGGCGATTGGCGTGTATGTTTTAGGGATCTATCGATTTGCTGCCGCTTACCTTGAATCGTATGCATGGCGAAGATGGGCTGTACTCCTCGCGGCGGCCGGCAGCGGCATCGGTTGGATCATTTTTCCCTGGGTGGGTTTATCCGCCTGGCCGCTGCTGCCGCTGTCCTTCATCTCGCCGGAGACGTTCGGATTTCTGGGTGCCTTGGCAGTTCCCCACCATGCAATGGCCCGAGGCCTGATGCTCCTTTCCTTGCTTTGGATCTTCCGAGATATCTCCGCGGGCAGCTACTCCTGGAAAAGCCCGGTGCTGGTACTGCTTACCTTTCTGTTCAATCCATTGGCCGGAGTTTCGATGGTCCTGATCGTGTCGATTTTTCACCTCGCGCATGTCGGTGCCTTGCTGGGGCAGAAAAGCTTGCGGAGCGGGCTTGAGGCAATCAAAGCGAGTTTGTGGGGTTTTTCCCTCTCAATACCTTATGTGGTCTATCTGGCCTTCGCGTATCACCGGCAGGCTTTTCTACGGGGCTGGGCTGAGCAAAATCTCATCCTGTCGCCGCACGCTGGCTACTACTTCCTCGCATATGGTGTATTGATCATCCCCGCATTCTTCGGGCTGCGAAGGCTTCTGGAGGTGGGGAATTTAAAAAGCCTGCTGCTCAGCGCATGGCTGGTGAGCCTTCCGTTCTTGCCCTATCTGCCGGTCGGAGTTCAACGGCGGCTGCCTGAGGCCGGCTGGGTGGCATTGGTTGTCGCCGCCGCTCTCGGGCTGGAGCGTATGAGCTCCCGGATCCACGCACGGACAATCGCAGCCGGGCTCATGGTGACAGGGCTGGTTAGCCCGGCTTTGATTTTGTGGGGGGCCTGGCAGACGGCGCTGAACCCAGCATGGCCGGCCTTTGTGCCTGCTGAGATTGAAGCGGCTTTCGATGTGATCTCAAGGAGGGCAAAACCAGGCGACACCCTCATCGCCGATTACAATGTGTCCAACGCGGCGCCGGCGTGGGCACCGGTGCAGGTTCCCATTGGTCATGGGCCTGAGAGCGTTGGAGGAAGTGAACTCCGAGTTCAGGTGAACCAGTTTCTCAAGGCAGAACCAGCGGAAGCGAGGGCAGCCTTTCTCCGGGAGAAGGGAGCTGACTGGGTTCTGCTGGAAAGCCCTGCAAATCCGTCACTGGATACTGATGGCCCCTGGCAGGAAATTGACACGGGTTCGGATGTCAGGTTGTATCAGATGGTGCTGGATCCATAATGGATAGCAATTCCGGGGAAACGCTCAAGCTCAGTTGGCGCAATCTCTTTAGCCCCTGGCTGCCGGTGGCTCTGGGGCCGCTGATACTGCTCGGGCCCGCGCTGATCCGCGGTGAGGTTATGTTCTGGGGCACCCCCTTGCTCCAGTTCATGCCGTGGCGAGCCTACGGCTTTGAGCTGCTGGCTCAGGGACAGCTTCCTGTCTGGAATCCTCATCTTGGCATGGGCGCACCGCTTCTGGCCAACTACCAAGCGGCCTTCCTGTATCCATTCAACGGTTTGCTGATGCTCGTCAATCTGGTCTGGGGTCACGGCTTGTTAGTCCTGGTCCATTTGATTTTGGCGGGGTGGGGGATGGCTGCGCTTTCGGGGCGACTCGGTTTTGGGCGGCTTGCGAGCACGCTGGCGGGCATGAGTTTCGGTATGTCTGGCTATTTGGTGGCCAGAGCGGGGTTCTTCAGCATCAATGCCACCGCCGCCTGGTTGCCCTGGATCCTATGGGCTTTGGAAGGATGGCTGGAGGCACAGGGCTGGAAATCCAGCGATTTCCTGCCGCTGGTTGGATTTCTATGGCTTCAATGGTTAGCCGGCCACGCCCAAACCGCATGGTACACGCTGCTGCTTGTGCTTGTTTGGCTGATCTGGCGCATCCTTCAACCGCCGCGCAGAATTTCTGTCCGTCGCCTCATCCGGCTGGGAGCGCCCTTCGGCCTCGCATTTATTCTAGCGGCGCCGCAGTTGCTGCCGACGATGGAATATCTGCTTCACTCCCAGCGATCCGCGGCGGTGGATCCAGCAATCGCACTGACCTATTCTTTCTGGCCCTGGCGCCTGTTGGAGTTGTTGGCGCCGGGTGTTTTTGGTCATCCAGCCTACGGTGATTTCTGGGGCTACGCCAACTACTGGGAGGACGCGCTGTACTTTGGCGTACTGCCTTTCCTGCTGTCCATCGCCGGCATCATCCTCAGCCTGCGCCGGCGGGGCGAGAACTGGCGCCTCGGGCGGTTCCTCGCTGCCATCAGCGCGGTCAGCTTCCTTCTGGCCCTGGGTCATAACACAGCGGTGTTCCCCTGGCTGATGCGGAATGTGCCGACCTTCAACCTGTTTCAAGCTCCAACCCGCTGGAATCTATTGGTGGCCTTCACACTGCCGCTGCTGGCAGCCATTGGCGTTGAGCATTGGAAGCCGGCTGAGGGCAGATCGCTCTATTGGCTCCGTCTGTCCACCGCGGGCGCTGCCGCTGTTTCGGGCGGCGCCTTGCTCGCCTCATGGTTGCTGCCAGATGTCCGGGATACCTTCCTGCTTGCCTTTGGGCTTGCTGGGCTTTGGCTGTTCCTCGCCGGCGTATTGGCGTTAATGCTGCAGCAGGGCCGGCCTGATTGGTGGCAGCGAACGGTGGTTCTTATCGTGATGACGGATTTAATCATTGCCACAAATGGGCTTGTTCCCACAACAAGCCCTACGCTCTACCATGGGGTCAGCGATCTGGCGGAGCGGTTGGAGGACGGGCGTCGTGCTTACATGAGTCCTGAAATTGAATATGAATATACCTTTTTTCAGTCCTTCCGTTTTGATACCTTCTCTGCCCTGCGCGACTGGCGCCAGGTTCGCGATGTAGGTTTGCCAAATACACTGCTGCTCGATGGTAAATCTTCGGCCAATAACTTCGACCCGCTTGTACCCGCCCGTTATCAGGCGTGGATGGATTGGTTGGCTGGTCTGCCAGATTCGCTCCAGGAAAGCTACCTTGCATTGATGAACGTTCAGCTCGCCAGCCGTAGTGCAAATGAGCAGGGGATGCCTCGATATGCGGCGATTGATAACCCGCGGAGAATCCGATGGTTCTCAACGGCCGAATTTGTAGCGGACGGAGAGGTGGCGTTGGAGCGGCTGTCGGACGATGCTTTTAACCC
>JBKHKF010000023.1:0-14662 GCA_046537745.1 Anaerolineales bacterium
GGTCGCTTGGGTACTTGTCCCCACTGCAACATGGAAATTTATGCATGCGGTTGGTTCGGGGAATATCGGACTGGCTTGTGCGAATTATCGTGAATGTGCATGCTGATTTGAGTGGTGCGGCGGTCTCCGCTTCCTGCCATTCTCGGACTTCCGATTGGCCTTGTCGTTGGTTTTGGCATTTGCATTGTTGCTCTTCTTGGAGTGGTGTTCGGGCTTCGGAGAAGCGTAGTTGAAATCCGGCAGCGTCTGCCTGGATAGCTTTGCTGACATCACGCCTTCAATCTTCTGAACCAGTTTCCTGTCTTCCGGCGTGACGAGCGTAAAGGCTTCCCCGGTCCGTTCGGCCCGACCTGTACGTCCGATGCGGTGGATGTAGTCGTCAGCCGTGCCGGGCATGTCGTAGTTGATCACGTGGGATATCCGCGCCACATCCAGGCCGCGTGAGGCGATGTCGGTCGCGACCATGATCTGGTATTGTCCATTTTTGAAGCCGCTCATTGCCTGCCGGCGCTGGCCCTGGGTCCGGTTGCCGTGCAGGCTGGTCACCTTGTACCCGCCGTCGGCAATCTGCCTGGCAAGGCGTTGGGCGCGGCGTTTGGTGCGCGTGAAGATCAGCACCGAGTCGGTTCGGGTCTGGTCCAGCAGCTTGAGCAGCAGGCTTCTCTTCAGGTGTTGCGGTACGGGGTAGAGTGTGTGTGACACGGTTTCCGCCGGTGCGCGGTGGTTGATTGCCACCCTGCGGGGGGCGTTCATCGTCTGCTGCGCCAGGCGCTCGAGCTCTGTGGGGAATGTGGCTGAGAAAAGCATCGTTTGTCGGCGCACCGGCACGTGCTTGAGTATACGTTTGATGTCCGGCAGGAATCCCATATCGAGCATGCGGTCGGCTTCGTCCAGGACCAGGATCTCAACAGAACCGAGATTGGCATGGTTGTTGCGGATGTGGTCCAGCAGGCGGCCTGGACAGGCGACCACGATCTCGGTCCCTTTGCGCAGTGCCGCGATTTGGGGGCCTGCGGCGACGCCGCCGTAAATGGTGACACTCCGGAGGTTGGTTCCATGGCTCAAACTGCCGATCGTCTGGTGAATCTGCGCGGCCAACTCGCGCGTCGGCGTGATGATCAACGCCCGGGTGCCTTTGCCGGGTCCTTTGAGCAGTTTATGCAGGATGGGCAGCACAAAGGCCGCCGTCTTCCCGGTGCCGGTCTGAGCGGTGCCGATTAGATCGTGTCCTGCAAGCGCCAACGGGATCGCCGCCTCTTGAATGGGCGTTGGTGTATGAAAGCGGACTGAACGGATCCCCGTGTTTAAACGGGAATCAAGGTTGAACTGGTTGAAATCCATAAATATGATATTCCTTGTTTTCAGGAGTCAAGCGGATGTCAGAGGAAGCGAAAAGCGCTCACGAAGAACAGCGGCAAAGACTGCTGGATAGGGTACACAACGGGCTGAACTATAACCGTCTGGATGACATAAGTCAATCAATGGGGGGATTGGGGCGCGAAGTTCATCGATCGCTCAGTATTCAGATCGCTGGTGATTATGCAATCGGGGGCGAGGTCCCTGGGCGCAAGCGCGCCCTGATCACCTGGCTCCATTCCATGCGCAAGCAATACGAAGCCCCCAGTTGCCACGCGCCTGGCACAATATTATCGCCTTTCCCTGTCCCATTGACTTCCGACCTGCCGCCACGTATAATCGTCGTTGCCTACCTCGGAACACAGTTTTTCACTTGAAACACCGTTTTTCCCAGAACTGGCAAAAGCAAACTCAACTGCATATGTGCTGCTTTGGCGCCTTGCAGGCGGATTTGCTGCGTGGAATTGTGCCCATGAGGGTGCCCACGCATCGAAACACATTTAACCAAATAGGTGAAATAGAAAGACTATGAGTAAGAATTTACATATCCTTCCACTAGGTGGAATGGGTGAAATTGGCAAGAACCTGACAATCTACGAATACGGGAACAACATGGTCGTCGTCGATTGCGGCGTCATGTTCCCTGAAAACGACATGTACGGTATCGATCTTGTGCTGCCGGATTTCAGCTACATCCTGGAAAACCAGGACAAGCTGCGCGGGATCGTACTCACACACGGACACATGGACCACATCGGTGCACTGCCCTACCTGTTGCGCGATATCAACGCGCCCGTGTATGGCACGCCGCTCACGCTGGGTCTCGTACGGCGCAAGCTAGAAGAAGCCAACCTGCTGGCAAACAGCGACCTGCGCCCCTTAGGCGAGGTCGAGCACCTGGGTCCCTTCCGGGTGAAACCATTCCCTGTGGCACACTCCATCCCTGATTCGGTCGGGCTGGTGATCGAAACCCCCATCGGCAGCGTGGTGCATACCGGCGACTATAAGCTCGACGAGACACCCGCCGGTGGACGTACCACCGACCTGAACAAACTGAAGGAACTCACGCCCGACGGCGTGCTGGTGATGCTGGGCGACAGCACCAACGCCGACCAGCCCGGCCGCACCGAGACCGAAGCGGTCGTTGCCGACACGCTCGACCGGCTGTTCTCGCAAGCAAAGGGCGAGCGGATTATCATCGCCACATTTTCATCCCTCCTTGCACGGCTGCAGGAGATCGTCAACCTGGCGGAGAAGCACAATCGCAAGGTTGCGCTCACCGGCCGGAGCCTTGTCGAAAATATCGAACTGGCGCGTGAACTTGGCTACCTCAAGATACCCAAGGGCATCCTGGTTGATATCAATGGCAACACCGCGTCGCAAAACCTTGTGATCCTTTCAACCGGATCGCAGGGCGAGCCTCGGTCGGCGCTCAACCGCATGGCTAATGGCCAACACCGCCAGGTGAGCGTCCAGCCAGGTGACACAGTCATCATCTCCGGCGGAACGATCCCGGGTAATGAGGAGGACGTTGGGCGCATGCTCAACAAACTCTTTGAGCGCGGTGCCTCCGTAATTTACGGACGGATGGCCACAATCCACGTCTCCGGTCATGGCTCGCGTGGCGACATGCAGATGATGTTGGAGGCAGTCAAACCGCGCTTCCTGGTTCCAGCCCATGGTGAAGCCCGCCACTTGCACCTGCACGCAAAATTGGCGCAGGAAACCGGGATGAAGGCCGAGAATACTTTCATCCTGCGGAACGGTTCACGCTGGATCACGGATGGGCAAAAGGCCTGGATTGAGAGTGGGCTTGAATTGGATGAGGTCTACGTCGATGGCCGCCTGGTCGGCGAAATCGGCGAGATCGTGATGCGCGACCGCGAGCGGCTTTCGCAGGACGGCTTTGTCGTAGCGCTCATTCCGGTTGACCAGAAGAGCAAGCTGGTGGGCGAACCCCAATTCGTTAGCCGCGGCTTTGTTTATTTGAAGGAATCGGGCAAGCTGCTCGACAAAGGTCGGGAACAGATCAAACGCCATCACAAGAACGGCGCGTCAACGCTGCGCCGCGAACTGGAAGATTTCTTCTACCGAGAAACGCGGTCACGCCCGGTTGTGCTGCCGCAATACATCCAATCCTGAATCAGCTGCAACACTGAATAGCCGAATCCCAGCCCCGCCACCTGAGCACGAGAAAAAGCACCCGGAAGGGTGCTTCTTTCGTTGTACGCCCGGCATGGACATGGACTAAGGAGTGAGAGTCTCCTACGGACGCCGAAGCCGGACCGCACCAACCGTTAGCTGAAGGCAAGGGCGTCGCCGCGAGGCGGGGTCTGAAGGAAGCCGGAGGCAAATCTGCGACCCGAGGGACACGAACCTCATAGGAGGCTGTGAGGCCGGGCGAGCTGGCAATGGACAGCGAAGCCCAATGCGATCAAGGGCCGAAACAGTAAATGGGGCGGGTGCGCAGAGAAAGTCCATGCACTTATCCGGGGAGATCTGCGTCGTGTCCCTGTGGACTGAGGGCATCGAGAGATGTCTGAGCGCGGCGCAGAAGTCAGCACATCGTCCCGATGTCCTTCGGGAGAGGCCATAGTAGTCGGTGGCGTAGCGACCACCCACGGCGAGTGGGGAAACCCACTTACAGGGCGAAGGGCGAAACGTCGAGCAGGATGAGACTTTGAGTAGATCGAGAGACGGGCAAGGAAAGCAGACTTCCCTGGATAAGGGACCTGACGACCAGGCGAAAGGGGTGAAGCCCCGTGGAACTGGTTGGAGGGCTGAGCCGTCTCTGGCTCGAGACGAAGGAGCATCCGGCGCAGAGCTATGGGAGGCAATCTGGGAACGAAACAACCTGGAAAGCGCACTCAAGCGAGTTGAGCGCAACCGGGGAGCACCCGGCGTGGATGGGATGGGCGTGAAAGAACTTCGTCCGTACCTGAAAGCCCACTGGGTGGGCATCCGAGAAGCGCTCGGCGAAGAACAGTATCGACCGAGTTCGGTGAGGCGGGTGGACATCCCGAAGCCGGCCGGTGGGAAGCGCCAACGGGGGATTCCGACGGTATTCGATCGGTTTCTACAGCAGGCGATGGCTCAGAAACTTGGGCCGCTCTTCGACCCACACTTTTCACCGCACAGCTACGGTTTTCGACCCGGACGCAGCGCTCATGACGCCGTGAGGCAGGCCCAGACGTACGTGCAAGAAGGATATGAATGGGTGGTGGATATCGACCTGGAAAGCTATATCGACCGGGTCAACCACGACATGCTGATGGCGCGTGTGGCACGGGTGGTGAAGGACAAGCGGGTGCTGAGGCTGATCCGAAGGTATCTACAGTCCGGGGTGATGGAAAACGGCGTGGTCGTGAGAAGCGAGGAGGGAACTCCGCAGGGCGGGCCGCTGTCTCCTCTGCTCTCGAACATCATGCTGGACGACCTGGATAAGGAACTGGAGAGGCGAGGGCACCGGTTTGTGCGCTACGCTGACGACTGCAACATTTACGTGCGCAGCCGCCGAGCGGGCGAACGGGTTATGGAGAGCGTGGGGCAGTTTCTGGAGAAGAAGCTGAAGCTGAAGGTCAACCGGAAGAAGAGCAAAGTGGAGCGAGCCTCCAGGGTCAAGTTCCTGGGGTTCAGCTTCTATTGGCGCAAGGGCAAGGCACTGATCCGTGTGGCGAAAGAAAGCCTGGGCCGCCTGCGAGAGAAACTTCGCTGGCTGACCAGGCGGACACGCACGGGTCGGCTGGAAGACATCGTGAAGGAACTCAACCAGCTGCTGATTGGCTGGCTGAACTACTTCCGACTGGCCGAGACGCCGAGCATCTTCCAAGGCCTGGATGGGTGGTTGAGACGGAGGCTAAGGCAGCTTGTCTGGAAACGCTGGAAGCGGGGGAAAACCCGCTACCGGGAACTCGTCTCCCTGGGTGTGTCGCGAGAACGCGCCGCCCTGGGAGCATGGGGGAGAAGTCCCTGGCCCATGGCAAGATCGCCCGTGGTGAGTGAAGCACTAAACAATTCCTATTGGCGATCTCTGGGTCTCGTTGGACTCCACGAGCGATACTGTTCACTGCGTTCTGTTTGACGAACCGCCGGATGCGGACCCGCACACCTGCACCCACCGCAGGTGCGGTGTGTCCGGTGGTGTGGGAGGGGTGGAGCCGCGAGGCTCCCCCCTATCCCGATAAATTCGGGCTCCAAGCGTGGCAATTTCAAATTCAGACCGGCGACCCGCCAAAAAGGTTCCATCCTGCTTGTTGGCGTGCGATGCAGTTACCTATCACAGATCTCCAGGGCGGATACAGTTCCGCTTGCCCGGCCGGTTCTTGCACACCACCTTGTGGGATGAGTCAGGCGGCTTTGCTGGCTGCGACGGTCGCGAAGGGGAGCCCCGAGTTCAAGTAAGGAGCTGGATGTGAGCCCGGGATCGCCTCCTCCATCATCGATACCAGTTCACTTTCCGTGGCTACCCGATACGTGTGATTCCAAAAGCGAGAGGCGGCCAGGCTCACCAGGCGATTGAATAGCAAATAGGGGCTGTACGGCCTCAGGCGCGGCGGATCTCCGAACACATAGCTAACAATGTCCCGGTGGGGAAGCACGACGATCAGCGTGCCCGTGGCTTTCAGGGTACGCCATGCATCGTGAAGGATCTGCGCTGCGTGAGTCTGGTACAGGCTGCGCTTGAACAGCACGATGTCGGCGCAGGCTTCGCCGCAGATCTCAGACAAGGCTCCGGGAGCGATTGAGCTCTGTACTTTCTCGATTCTGGGATGGTCCGGCACCTGCCGGAGCATGTTGGGATCCGCGTCAATGGCAACCACCTTCGCCGCACCGGCAGTGGCCAGGCGGAAGGCGGTATTTCCCGGACCGCAGCCGCAGTCCAGAACAGTCGCTCCTGCCATGGCACCATCCGCCATCAGCCTCTGAATGAGCTCAATGTCAACTGCCTCCGACAAGCCGGGTGTGATGTGCCTGTACACAAGGGAGGAGGTTCTCCACGTCCACATAGTTCCTCTCTGCCTGGCGGCCCAAGGAACGGGTCCGTCTCATCTATTTATCGGTGGCACTGATAATGCCTCCCAGTATACGGGCATCAATCCGGCATGGATGGAGCGGGCTGCGCACCCCGTCAGCAAAGATCCGTCTTTGGGCTGATCAAAGGCCTGTCGACGTCTCGTTGCTGCAGCCTGGGGCAAAATGAACAAGACTACGCCTGGAGCAGCGGTTGAGACTCCTAACAGGCGAAGTTCTCCAGGCAACCCTTAGCAGCCCGGCCTGACGATCCAAGGTATCCTTTTTAGGGCTATATCTCAGCCCGTGCCGCGCCGTGCCGGCGCGGTGTATTCTGAAGAACCCAAAGCCACTGGATCTTTGGCCAGGTGTGCTAGCAGTTCATGGGTTCATCTTACACCAGTCGCAGGGTTGAAGGCCCCTAATACCTGGATACCAGAAAAGGCACCCGAGAAGGTGCTTCTTTCGATTAATGAGGGGGCTGATGGTGTCGATCATGAATAGGGCTTGGGATCTGTGGGTCCGGGTTTGAATCTTAATTCTGACGCTGAAAGGCACCTTAAAATCACTGGACACTGTCTGTCGAGTGCCTTGTCCGCAACAAGAGAGGCTTGCTTTAATCGCCTGGCCGTTTGACGTTTCTTGAACAGATATACCACCTTCCAGTTTCCTAACATCGACGGGATACCGCATTCTTTTGCACTATCATCGTTGTCATGATCCTTAGTCGGCGGCTAGCTACTTGATCGATTGCTCGCCTCTTTTCGTGAAATAGTGTGAGATGATGACGGCACTCTACAGGTACGGCAGAAAACTTAAGAAATCTCTGAGGAAAGGCTTGACCTCGCCCAATCCAAATCATTGGCGAGACTCCGTCTTTTTCTTCACACTATTAGCCATCCTAATCCTGGGGCTGTTTGCTATTGTCCCTTCTGGATGGCTATCCATTCAAGCTGGGGATTATGCGGTAGTCGTCTTCGATCTGATCGCCTATGCAGCTGTACTTTGCCTGTTTGTTTATCGAAGGCGTATTCCCTATAAGATCCGCGCCTGGGCTCTGGTGGCGGTTATAGCTGTCGCCGCTTGGGTTCTCCTATTTGTCATTCCAAGCGATCAGGTGGCCGCTCTGTTTTGGCTGTTTTTGGTTCCGCCGTTAGCTGGTATTTTGCACGGGGTTGGCTGGGGTCTCTCACTATGGGCCGTGAATGTCGGCGTGATCGTCACGCTAACCTATATGGTCTATGTAGGATCACCTTTGGTCCCGGACTTTTTACAGATCGGCTACAAGACCTGGTTGACTCACTCGATTAGCTTTCTGGCGACCAATGCGCTCATCACGGTGCCACTCAGTATTCTCCTGTACGACATCGAGACAGCAATTAGCAGTCTGCAGAAAAAGACAGAGGAGCTTCAGCTTGCTTATGACGCCACAATTGAAGGCTGGGCACAAGCCTTATCACTGCGGGATGACGAGACTGTTGGACATTCCCGCAGGGTTACAGAAAATGTGGTTCGATTTGGGATGGTATATGGCCTTGGTCAGAAAGAGCTGACAGATTTGCGAAGAGGGGCCTTGCTGCATGATATTGGCAAGATGGGAATCCCGGATAACATCTTGTACAAGACCGGCACACATGATGAGCAAGAGATGAAAATCGTAAAGAAACATCCAGGATTTGCCAAGGAAATGCTCGATCAGATTGATTATCTAAGTGGGGCACTGGACGTTCCCCTCTATCATCATGAGAAATGGAATGGCACTGGCTACCCTGAAGGACTTAGCGGGAAAGAGATCCCTCTTTCCGCGAGATTGTTCGCAATCATCGATGTGTGGGATGCACTAACATCGAACCGCCCTTACCGCAAAGCCTTGCTACGGGAAGAAACCGTTCGCTATATGCGTGACCAGTCAGGCGTTCACTTCGATCCAGAACTTTTGGGATTGTTCTTAGAGATGATTGAGAACGGTGAGTTGTTCGCAGGGGAACAACTTGAGAAGGCTAATGTGGTGGAATCCCATAATGGATTCAGACACCAGTACTCATCCGAGCGGGCTCGATTGGGCTGATACTTTTTATCTGGGGTTTGGCAAGTATTCAAATGAAGAGTTCTTCCGACCTCGACGGCTAGAATTAGTCTAAAGGGCGCGTATGATATTGAATTTGCCAGACCCATCGATCAAGCATTGTGACTTTGGGGTTGCACTGGCGAGCTAAGGGCTCGCGCTCTCATGTCGAGACCTCCTTGTAGCAACAACCCAATCCTCCATTCATTGCCCCAATATCCAATCGGCTGATTGGGCCACTTTTTACTTCACCGTACTACCGACCTTGCCGGTACAGCAGTGCACTATCCCTGGAGAGTTGGGTGGGCTCCCACCGCAACTTGAGCACGAGAAAAGGCGTCCGGGAGGGTGTTTCTTTCGTTCCCATCCCATCTGCCTTGCTACGCGTTCGATTTAGCTGGTGGTACTTCTTCATGCGAATGCTCATGGCGAGCCCTATGTGACTAAGTCACTGACAGCGGGCTGGGTTTCTCGTAGACTGCGATCAACAGCACGAACAAAGGAGATGTCCAATGACCCGTAATATGTCCAATATCGATCGGATCATCCGAGTTGTCCTCGCCGCCATCTTTGTTTACCTATATTTTGCGGGCGTGGTTGGCGGTGCACTGGCTGTCATCCTGCTTATGCTCGGTGGTGTCTTCCTGCTGACTTCGATCGTGGGCTTCTGCCCGCTCTACGCATCTTTCAAATTCAGCACCATCAAGAAATCGACAGGGTGAAGCATATCAAGACGGGCCGTCACAGGCCCGCCTTCTGGCTTCAATATCATGAATATTTATGAATTTGAAAAAAAACTGACGCAGACGAATCAGGCAGTGATCGTTGATCTGTGGGCACCCTGGTGTGTCCCCTGTCGCACCACCAAACCTGTGCTCGAAGCACTGGCAGAGGAGTTTGCTGGCCGGGTGGCTTTCCTGGCGGCAAATGCAGATGATTCTCGTGGGTTAGTGGAGCACTATCGGGTGCTGGGGATCCCAACCGTGCTCACCTTCCAGGATGGCCAGCTGATTGGGCGGGTAACTGGCGCCCAAAATGAGGCGAACTACCGGCGGCTTTTCGAAAGCACATTACAAGGCGAGTTTCCACAACTGCCACTGGCGAGCATCGATCGGGTCCTGCGTCTTGGCGCCGGATTCTTTCTGACCTCTGTGGCATTGCTGACCGGGGTTTGGTCGCTGGCCGCGCTTGGGGCTTTCCTGGGATTCCTGGGCGTGCATGACCGTTGCCCGGTGTGGCAAGCGATCAGAGCTAGAATTCAAAAGCGATAGCTGAGCTTTCAAAGGAGGAAACCGCTTACTCTGATTTTAAATGGTGGGCAGTGGTGGCAGCCGCTAGGCCAGTCGCCGCAAATCCGAACCCAGTTTCACCAGACCAGCTATCACGGTGAAGTACTCGAGGCGACCCAGGAACATCCCGAAGACCTGGGTCAATAGCAACACTGGCGGCGCTTCCGCTGACGTCACTCCGACCGACATCCCCACCGTGCCGACGGTGCTGGCAAATTCAAACAGGCTGTCTGCCAGCGGATATCCGTAGGAGGTGATGATAAGGGCACCGAGAATCAGGGTGCTCAGGTACACGAGAAAAAACACGCTGATTCTGCGCAGGTCTTCATCATTCAGGAACACGTGCCGCTCTCCCACCCAGGCGGAGGGCTGCACCACCGTGCGTTTGGGTAAGAATAGTCGTTCGAACTCGAGCAGCACAGTCCGAAAGAGCACGTAGATGCGGAATTGTTTCATACCGCCGGCGGATGAATTGGTCCCCCCGCCAATCGTCATCAGAGTCATGATCACGAGCCAACCCAACCCACCCCATAGGGAGTAGTCGACGATCGTGTAGCCCGTGCTCGAGAGCGCGCTTAACGTTTCGAAAAGAGCGGCCCTGGCAGCTTCACCGAGGCTTGGATAGACGCCAATCCCCACGCCAGCCAATAGGACCAGTGCCGCCACTGTCCAGATGGCGAACATGAAGCGAGATTCACTGTTCTTCAAGGCAGCCCGCACCCTGCCTCTAAGTAGGGTATGGGCAGTGAGAAAGTTGGTCGATCCCAGTAGCATGAGCATAATCACGACGCCCTCGATGACTGGACTGTTCCAGTGGGCGATGGAATCGGGACGAGAGGAAAATCCGCCGGTCGAGATGGCCGAGAAGGAATGGATGACCGCGTCGAACCAATCCATGCCTGCTAACCACAAAGCCACCACGCCGAGCAGGACATAGGCGGAGTAAAGGCGGAGCACCAAAAGCGCCGACCGCCGCACGTGCGGTGCCAGCTGATCACCTCGCCCCTCGGCGGCGCTGAGGCCAGAGCCAGCCGGCCCCAGGATAAAAGTCATCATCACAATCACGAAGCCGGCGCCGCCAGCCAGCTGCATCATGCTTCGGTAAAGCAGCGTCAGCCGGGAGGCCGTGGTGACGTCGATGACGGACAGGCCGGTGGTGGTCCAGCCGCTGGTCGCCTCGAACAGTGCCTGAATAAAGGATACTTCTTCGACCAGCATAAATGGCACCAACCCCACCATAAAGGCCGGAATCCATGACAGCACGATGATGACGGACCCCTCGCGCAGAGAAAGCGCAGGTGCCTGCTCGGGGTGCAGCGTAAGCGCGAGGCCAAGCCCGAGCGCCAAGAGGAACAAACCGGGCATGAGAAAGCCCGGAGCCAGGGCGCTCTCCTCTGGAAAGGCCAGCAATCCGAGCAACGGGGCCAGCGTGATCAGCCCGATCAACGACCAGATCACGCCCATGTAAGCCAGGATTGCCCGATAGCGGCCGCGCAGGTAGAGCTGGTAGCTCATGTTGTGTCGCTTCCGGTCAGCGCGATCATCACTTGCTTATAGACTTGGGGCTCAGTGACCACCAGCAATCGGTCACCCTGGCGCAAGACGGTCCTGCCGCCGGGGATGATAACGTCCTCCTCACGAATAATCGCCGAGACGAGGGACTCATCGGGAAGAGCGAGCTCGAGAAGCGTCTTATCGACAGCGGGCGCATGTTTCCGAAGCGACACCTCGCTGACCTGTACCTTGCCACCCGCAACCGGAAACAGGTCAATCACCTCGTCGAGGTCGGCTTGCTCCTCAATCATGCGGGCGACCATGTGGGTGGCCGAGAAGGCGATGGTCACACCGAGTCCGCGGAAAATAGTCTCGTTTTCCGGATCGTTAACCAGCGCAAAGGTCCGCGGAACGCCAAACATGCGCTGTGCCACCTGGCAGGCGATCAGATTGTCCTCATCGGCCGGGGTGAGCGCCAGCAGCACATCTGCCTGACGGGCGCCGGCATCCTCCAGGATGGTCGGTGAACTCCCATCCCCATGCAGCACAATAGCGTCCAACTGACGTGCGAACCGACGTGCCTGGACTTGATCCTTGGTGATCACCGTGGTTTGATGGCCCTTGTCGGTGAATTCCTTCGCCAAGAAGTACACCGTCTTACCCCCGCCAAAGAGCATGATCTTCATCTCACGGCCTCCCCGAACTGTTCTGCCATGACCTCCAGGAAAACTTCCTCGGACAGTCTGGTCGGGCTGATGGTTGCCACTTCGAACTGCCGGTAAATATCGGCGTGTGCCGGATCGAATACACGCGCAATCACCGATTGCACATCAAAAATGTTGCGCGCCACCTGCGCGACCATGAGATTGACGTTGTCTTTATCCGTGGCTGCAAGCAGGCAATCTGCCTCCTCGATGCCTGCCCGGTGCAGCACCGAGAGCTCAACAGCGTCTCCCTCGACTGTAAAACCTGAAAACTCAGCCGACAGGCGCGAAAACCGCGAAGAGTCGCGATCTACTACGACCACCTGATGGCCTATCGCGCTCAAGCGGTTGGCCAGCACTCGGCCCAATCTGCCGCAACCGACGACGATCACATACAAGTTTTCCATCGTGTGAAGATCCTCCCATGCCTGATAGCTTTAACCAGCGCCGGCGGCCCATTGGTAATCGCGACGTTCAACGGTCCGAACCTGCGGCGATGCACTTTGAGCTTTGGCCGAGTTCTCTTTTTCCCAGCCAGCTAGCGCTCAATGCGCCGCATCCTGCCCCTTTTAGGATAACGGTCTCCTGTGCGGAGCTTCTCGCAACGGCACTCGTCCCCTAGAGGTGAACCCCGCTCAGCGCTGGCGGATTAGGACGTTAATGGCAACAGAACACGAGATGATGGTCTCTGCACAGGGTGACATTTTACTCTGCACCTTGAAGCAGGCCTCAGTTACATAGTTGGATAATGGTCGGAGTAGGGAGCTGGCGCGGTGGAGCATGCCGTAGGGGGGCACACATCCCAGCAGCTTCACGCAGAAGCTCGTTTCCACAACCATCGCTGCGTCCAATCAGCTTTTCACCCCGACAAACTCCAGAATTCCAGGGTGCTGATCGATAATCAAACCCACTTGGCTATTCTTTATGGATTTAGCTTGTGTATTGTTTTCATTCGATCGGTTTCGAGTATGCCAATTATGCTATTCATCACCTGGTTTGAGGAAAGGGACGGTCATTTATCAGAGATGAAGAGGCTGCATTGTGTATTGCTAGCAATGATGGTGGTTGCAGGAGATTATCTTGAACTTGCCGGAGGAGCCCCGCTACCTGAGAATGAGGCTGCGCATCCGAGAGGGCGCTTTATTCATTCTAGCTCCCCTGATCGGTGTGTAAAAATTCTGGATCAGCCGGCTATTACTCCTGATCCGGCGATTTCAAACTCCTTCGAGAGAATGGGCCGGAGCTCAACAGAGCAGTCGTTTTCCAGCACTGATTATTTGCTTCCCGTCTGCATTTCTCAACTCAATTATCTACCCTGAAGGTGTTAATGGGTCAACTGAGGTTATACTAAATGGCAAAAAAGTATAACATGAGAGAGTGTTCCAATGACCCTTAAGATATCTCATAAAGGCTGGGTGGTGATCCCGGCCGACCTACGCAGGAAGTATGACCTCAAGCCAGGCGACGAGGTCCATGTGGTGGATTACGGCGGTGTGCTTTCCTTGATCCCCGCTTCGGAGGATCCTGTGGAGGTCGCCGCTGGAATGCTTAAGGGCGAGACTACTCTCACCGAAGCTCTCCTTGAGGAACGCAAGGAGGAAAAAGGTCGTGAGTGATAGCCCGACCGCTTTTATCCTCGACAGCTATGCGCTGCTGGCTTATCTGGGAGGTGAGGCTGGCGAGGGGCGCATAAAAGAGATCCTCCACGAGACCTCCATTGGGGAGAAACGCGCCTTTATTTCTTTAATGAACCTGGGAGAGGTGGTTTGCATAATCGAACGCGAGCGCGGGCTGGCGAAAGCACAGCAGGTGTTGGCGATGGCTGAGCAGTTGCCGATCGAACTCCTATCGGTGGATCGACCGACTGTACTTGCAGCGGCTCACATCAAGGGGGGTTACCCGGTCACTTGTGCAGACGCCTTTGCTATCGTCGCCACCCGGGAACTCGAGGGTACGTTGATCACAGGAGCTCCCGAATTCGGATCGGTGAAGGACATCGTGCAGATCGAATGGATCCGATAGCGAGCAGGCAGAACCTGGTGGTGCTTAAAAGGCGATGGGAGGAAGCATCGAATTCCAGTTGAGCCTAGACGAGGAGGCCGATGATTCGATCCCAGGTTCTCACTCGATGTCGAGCTTTGGATCTGCTGCCTATTTGGAAAACAAGACCTCGCTGCCTATCTCTCATGCCAGCTCTGATAAGCTTCCGCTCCGATCGGACCACTATCTGATTCTGGAGCAGAATGATCAACCACTGCACGATTCCGGGTTGTGCGTCAGCAGTGGTCACGGTCACAAAGCCGGTGACTGTTACGGTTAAGGATACGTAGGCTGCCGCCGAGCAAAGCCTGAGCGTCTATGCCTTTGGTGAAATATCCTGCACTGGCTTTCATGCTGGGACCGATGCCGACGGCGAGGTCACGTTCACTTTGCCGAAAAGGCCACGTGTCGCGTGGGTGTGCTGACGGTGGGCGAGGGCGCGGCGCTGGAACATTTGGAGGCAGCGGTCGAGGCGACTGAAACAATTCCCAACGCTGGTGCGCTGTGGGACACTTGCCGAGCGGGCCGTATGCTATGAGCGTATGGTGGAACGGAGGAGGCAGAAGCTGCCTGGCAGCGTGCCAGGGAGATCGTCGAAGCGTTGGCGGACACGCGGCCCGGCGGGGGCAAGATCCGTCGGCAGTTTGTGACGGGTGAACAGTCCCCTATTGCTGCTGAGAAACGCTGAACGCACCGTCATCACC
>JBKHKF010000325.1:0-3480 GCA_046537745.1 Anaerolineales bacterium
CAGTTCTCATCCGCATCCACCTCTTCCCCCCGGCAATCACCGGCTTCCTGGCCCTACCGATCGACCTTCCCCTCCGTAAAACCTTCCAAGAACTGTACGTCAGGGTCAAGGGCAATCCCCAATGTGGTTGAAACATCAACAGTCGGTGAACATCAAATTGGAAGGGGTAAATGTCGGCTTCGGCCAAATGAATGGTGTGTCAATTAGGGTGCCGGATCGAGGAAATATGCGAAGGAGATCGACCTGGATCAGCCTTTGCCTATTTCATTTGAGAAGCTTGTAATAAACAAAAGCATCCTGGTAATCCCCTTCAGGCGTCCGAAAAGCTTTCGGCAGCCGGCCGATGGTCTCGAATCCAAGGTGACGCCAGAGCCGCACCGCCCGCTCATTAGAGGCCACAACCAGGTTAAACTGCATGGCATCATAGCCCAGCTCGCGCGCCAGCTGCTGTGAGTGGCGGCACATCTCAGTTGCGACCCCCCGCCCGCGTGCTTCGCTTGCGACCATATAGCCACAATTACATACATGGGAACCAAGACCGGGTTGATTGGGCTTGATATAGTAGGTTCCTACCACCTCACCATCGAGTTCACATAAATAGGTGCGTTCGGGCTTTTCCATCCAGAGACGGTAACCCTTGCCCTTTGTCGTTTCGGGTGAGTAAGGGTAACTATCCCCTGCCGAAACCACCTCATGAAAGATGGGCCAGATCTCCTGCCAATCCTCGACCGTCGCTTGCCGAATGTCCACCACGTTCCTCCCCATCGGTATCCCCAACGCCGTCTATATTCCATCTATAGTACATCTTCGATGTCTCGATGATCAATGGCAACCTGACCAACCCCGGTCAACGCCCCGATGCCGGAGCCATTAAAAATATAGGCGGCCCGGTGATACCGGGCCGCCCGAGTAGCCACCTCAGACGAAGGTCATCTACCGACAAAACGGAGCAAAACAAGCAACACGATAGCCCCGACAAGAGCAACAAGAACATCCCAGACAAAGCCCGCGCCGACGGTGACACCAATCGCACTGAACAGCCATCCACCGACGAATGCACCTAAAATTCCAATGACGATCGCGCCGATCAAACCCACATTAATGCCGCCAACGAACAAATCCGCCAGCAGGCCAGCCAGGCCGCCGACCACGATCCAGACAATAATCTGTTCAAGAGTCATTTCTATCCCTTCGTGTTACCGAGTCTGACCACAGCGTAGAGGCGAGGAGTTAATCTCACATAAGAAATAGGGGAAAATACGTCGGCTGAGTGTGCCGGATCGAGCGAAATCCGGTATTCAAACCCGCGTTCAGTTGGCTTTGGCGATGGGGAATTAAAATTGGTGCGGGGGTCCCCTTAAGGCTGGAGTTCAGTCAGATCGATCCATTATCCATCGGATGACGTCACGGCTGACGGCATCTTGACTTCGATCATTGTGAGGCTCATGGCGGGCTTCTGGATATAAGATCAGCTCTTTATCCTCAACCGTGAGTCGCTCCATCACTCTCTCGGATCCCTTGAGACTGGTCAATTCATCCTTCCCGCCGTGAAGAAGCAGCATGGCGGGCTGAATGCGGTCCAGGTTGTCATTAATCCGCTCGATGGCATGCATGGATTCCGTGGCAAACCTGGCGGTCGCCTTTGAGTGCACCAGAGGGTCCTCTTCGTAGACCATCACCACTTTCTGGTCGCTGGAGATCATTTCAGTGTCGAGCCCTGTATCCAATGTAAAGCTCGGCCAAAGGCGGGAAAGCAGCTGCGCAGCCACAATTTGCAATGGATTTCCGATCCCATCCGGGTCCAGGGCGACCCCGCTGAGGATGACGCCCCGGGGTTCCACAGCTTCTCGTATCAGTGCCTCCAAGACAATCAAGCTGCCCAGGCTATGGCCGTAAAGGAACAAGGGCAGATCCCTTTTTTCGCTTTCGAGCCTGCGAAGACGGGCTCTCAGATCCTTCCGGAAATCAGACCAGGCACGAATGTGACCACGTCTGCCTTGCGACCTTCCATGACCCCGAAGATCGAAGCTGTGCACCCAAAGCCCATGCTCGACCATGGGCACGACGAGGTTGCCAAAACGGCTGCTGTGCTCGCCAAGCCCATGCACCATCAGCACATGGGCCTGCGCTGCCGATTTCGGTCGCCACTCCTGCCCGAACAGCTGGAGCCCATCATGAGTGCTAAATGTGTAGGTTGAATGCTTCATGTTTGATCTCACTCGCTTAGCTCCATTCTAGCTCCAGCTGTAGCTCGCCGTCAGTCTCCTTGAACCCAGCCCCACGCCCAATTGACGACACCAGCGATAAGAAGCCCATCCAGCACAAGCGCTGCCAGGATAAAAACCCATCGGGACCCACCTCCATCACCGCTGATGGAAAAGGGACCCAAAGATAGAGAGGAGCTTGAGCTGTAGGCGACATCGGGCGCGAAGGCGGACCAATTGCATACAATCGCTACCAGAGCTGTGAATACCAGAAACAGGAGCACACGCAGCGATTGCAGAGAATCTTCTGGCACAAACATGAGCAGTCCAGCAAACACAAATAGGCCGCCAACTGAGCCCACAATCCAGGGAGGAGCCAGCATACGCCCTTCGGCTGGTATGACGCCAGCAACAGTCAGCAGCACCATGGTGCCCATGAACAATGACACCACACCCAGGAGCATAGCCACCCAGCGGGGATTGTCTTCACTCATTGCCACCTCCTGCACCGGGAATGCCTGAAGCCTCGTGCGTTATTCTGGCCAGCCGGCGGAAAAGGGCTTTCCTTCAGCGATCATCCAGCCTCTCAACCAGTCTGATCGCCTCCTCAAGACGCTCAAGTTGGAAGAACCTATTCGTAGGTAAATTGGATGTTGGAGCTTGCTCATAGTCCCAGGTCATAGTATTGGTCAGGTGCGCCGCCATGCCGCCGATTTGAAGCACCGGCAGCACGTCGGACCGCATCGAGTTACCCACCATCAGGAACTGATCCGGGGGCACCCGCCAGCGGTCAACAATTTCCTGGTAGATGGATTCATCCTTTTCTGAGACAATTTCAATTCCGTCAAAGTAGCTCTCAAGACCGGATTCATCCACCTTCTGCCGTTGATGCCGCAGGTCCCCCTTGGTGATTAAGATCAATCGATGGCTGCCAGCCAGCGATCTCAAAACATCCTCCACTCCCTCAAACAACTCAACCTCCGCGCCGACGATTCGTTTTGAAATTGAAAGAAGACGGAGGATATCTGCAGCTTTTATCCGGCCATCGGTTAGTTCGATCGACGCTTCCACCAGGGAAATGGCAAATCCAACGGCGCCGTACCCATAGAATTGGAGATTCTCAAGTTCAATCTGATCAACCAGGTCCAGCGAATCTGACTCCAGACCATACTCCGCCATGATCTCGTCGAATAGCTGCCGACCCTGACGATAGTAGATCTCGTTATGCCAAAGCGTATCATCAGCGTCGAAGGCTATCATCTGCAAGGACATCGAT
>JBKHKF010000326.1:0-3480 GCA_046537745.1 Anaerolineales bacterium
ATGTTGATCCCAGTATTTACCGTGACGGAGAATGTCATGCTGGGACACGAGGCCATTCGTGGCGCTGGCGGGGTCCTCGATCGGGAAGCAGCGGCGAAGCAAATCAGGCAAATCTCAGAATCCTATCATCTGGAAGTGGACCCGGATGTCTATGTGCGAGATCTGTCGGTGGGTGTGCAGCAGCGGGTTGAAATTATTAAACTGCTTTACAGGGAGGCGGATATCCTGATCCTGGACGAGCCGACGGCGGTTTTGACGCCCCAAGAAGCCGACGAGCTCTTCAAAATCATGCGCTCACTGGTAGACCAGGGAAAATCCATCATCTTCATCACCCATAAGCTTCGGGAGGTTCTCGAGGTTGCCGATCGGATCAGCGTGCTCCGTCGGGGCGAGATGGTCGGCACGACGACCCCTGAAGAAGCGGATCGCAAAAAGCTGGCCGAGATGATGGTGGGCCGCGAAGTAAGTCTGGAAGTGGAAAAGGAGCAGGCTGAACCAGGTGAACCCGTGCTCCAAGTCAAGGACCTGGTGGTGGTGGATGACCGGGATCAGGTTGTGGTTGATGAGGTCACTTTTGAGGTGCACGCGGGCGAGATTTACGGCATCGCGGGCGTACAGGGCAATGGCCAGACCGAATTGGTTCAGGCAGTCACAGGGCTTCGGGAACCGTTTTCCGGCAAAATTGAGCTGCTAGGGAAGGACGTGACCAAAGCCAGACCCAGGGAAATCACGGAGCTAGGGGTTGGACACATCCCTGAGGATCGCCAGCACGATGGCCTGGTGCTGGCTTACTCTGTGGCCGACAATCTGGTGCTGAACACTTATTACAGGCCACCTTATGCCAAGGGTGTGCAGCTGCAGCATGATGCGATCGTAGAATCGGCCGAGACACGGATCGAGGAATTTGATATCCGGACTCCAGGTCCAATGACCCCGGTCGCATTGCTTTCGGGAGGTAATCAACAGAAGCTCATTGTGGCCCGGGAGTTTTCGCGCGAGATCAAGCTGATGATAGCATCGCAACCAACTCGCGGTCTTGACGTCGGCTCGATTGAATACATCCATGGGCGCATTCTGGAGGCAAGGGATGAAGGGACGGCCATCCTGCTGGTGTCACCAGAGCTCGATGAGGTGATGCAGCTTGCCGACCGGATCGCCGTGATGTACCGAGGCAAGATCGTGGCCGTACTGGATGGGATGAAGGCCACCAAGGAAAGCGTCGGACTGCTTATGGCCGGCGTCGATCCTGAGGAGGTGGACTTCCCCGATGAAGCCAAGAAACGCAGAGAAGTGACACTGTAGAATGGCAGATATCCCGTGAGCGATCAAGAAGAGAAGAAACAGGAAGAGAAGAAGAACGCAGCAAAGATTCTGGCCGAGGAGATCCTGGACGACCATGAGGCCGAATTATCCTTCTGGAGTGGGGCGCTTCGAGCGGTTCAGGTCCCGCTGCTGGCTGTGGTCAGCGGGCTCATCCTGGGTGGTGTGTTCATCTTTTTCACCACCGAGTCGATGTACGCTGGCTGGGCTCAGTCGCCTTTGGTGGGGATCGGAAATGGGCTGGAGGCGGTTTGGTCAGCCTATGTTGCCCTATTCCGGGGCTCCATTGGCAGCCCGGCCCGTGTGATCAACGCAATCCAATCCGGCGAAGGAGAGGCCATCCGCCGGGCCTTCAACCCCTTCCTCGAGAGTCTGGTGAAATCAACTCCCTTTATTTATGCTTCGCTGGCCGTCGCCCTGGGGTTTCGGGCCGGCTTGTTCAACATCGGAGCCGAAGGCCAGCTGTTTTTGGGCGCCATTTTCGCCGCGTTTGTGGGCTACAGCCTGCAAGGGATACCCGCTGTCATTCATATTCCACTTGCGTTGCTGGCCGGCGCCCTGGGCGGCGCGATTTGGGGCTTCATCCCCGGCTTCTTGAAGGCCCGCACGGGTGGGCACGAAGTCATCAACACCATCATGATGAACTTCATCGCTATCCGCTTGAGTGAATGGCTTCTTAGTGGCCCCATGCAGCGCCCGGATTCCTTCAACCCGATCAGCCCAACCATCTCGGAATCAGCCATGCTGCCCCGATTCTTCGGCCCTCCCACTCGTTTGCATCTGGGTTTCTTCATCGCGCTCGGGGTTGCCTGGTTGGTGTATTGGCTGCTTTTCCGCACCACCTGGGGGTTCGATTTACGCACGGCTGGTTCCAGCCCGCGAGCCGCCCGCTATGCCGGGATGAACACGTTGCTGTCGATTGTGGTTGCAATGTCGCTCTCCGGCGCGCTGGCCGGCTTAGCCGGCGCCAATGAGGTGCTTGGCGTCAATCACAACTTGGCGATGGCGTTCTCGGCTGGGTTGGGGTTCGATGCGATTGCCCTGGCCTTGTTGGGCAAGAGCCATCCCGTGGGCGTTGTGCTGGCCGCGCTGCTGTTTGGGTTTCTGAAGAATGGGTCGACGCAAATGCAGATTTCAGCCGGTGTTCCGGTGGATATCATCGCCATTCTGCAGGCGATGATCCTGATGTTCATCGCAGCACCCGCGATCATCCGCACCATCTACCGGTTACGAGAACCCGTGCATGAAGAAGAGGCCGTATCGATCGGCGGATGGGGAGACGAGCAGACATGACCGTATTGCAACGCACCATTGACACTGAATCCTCAACCCGTCGCAGGTTCATGGGTATCGTCTTCCTGCTCCTTGGGGTGATCATTTACTTCGGCTTCAGCCAGACGGTGGAGGGTGGCCAGGTGGCTGTGTTTGGCCTGACCCCCGGCGGTCAAGAAATGGTGCTCCCTGATTGGGCCGTGCCCGTCACCGGAACGCTCAATTCGTTGGCTGCGGTCAGCATAGCACTGGGCGCGTTCCAGTTGATGCGCGGCTTTGGCGGATGGACCAATCGAATCCTGGCGCTCATCGTTGGCATCTTCATATTCGGCTTCCTGACCTGGGCGGCAGCGGGGAAATCCCTGAACCTCGCCGGCCTGTTCGGCGCCACCCTGGTCAAATCCGTGCCCTTGACGCTGGGCGCGATGTCCGGTGTGCTCTGTGAGAGGGCGGGTGTGGTCAATATCGCCATCGAAGGCATGATGCTGACGGCTGCTATGATCGGTACCTTAATTGGAAGCGTGACCAACAGCTGGCTCGGCCTGGTCGGCGGAATCGTCATCGGTGGATTGCTCGGATTGCTCCACGCCTGGCTTTCGGTGACGTACAAGACCGATCAAATCGTATCCGGCACGGTGATCAATATCTTCGCGCTCGGCATCACGTCTTTCATCTCAGCCAAGTACTTACAGCCGAATCCCGGGCTCAACGACCCAAGAATCTTCGCGCCCTGGTCCATTCCGGGTCTCTCGGACATCCCGTTCCTGGGGCCTCTCCTGTTCAACAACAACCTGTTTGTTTATGGGATGTTCCTGTTCTTGGCGGCGCTTCATTTCGCGCTTTTTTACACCAGATGGGGCCTGCGCCTTCGATCCGTAGGTGAACACC
>JBKHKF010000327.1:0-3451 GCA_046537745.1 Anaerolineales bacterium
CAGAAAGGGTGGGCCGAAGGCTTCGGCGGGGCGGTTACGCAGGCTCGACCGTGAAGCTCAAGATCCGGTGGCCGGATTTCATCACACTCACCCGGCAGGTGCGGCTGGAACAGCCGACGGACCTGGATGATGAAATCTATGAGGCGGCGAAAGGGCTGCTTCACAAGGTCTGGCGGCCGGGGCGTCCGGTGAGGCTCATCGGTGTGGGGGTGAGCGACCTGGGTCCACCGATCCGCCAGCTGGACTTCTTTGACCAATCCTGGCAGCGGGATGAACGTTTGCTCAAAGCGGTGGATGAAATCCGCCATAAGTTCGGCTCCAGCGCGCTGCAACGGGGGAATGGTCAAACCCGCAACGACAGCTCGTCTGCACCTGAGCATTCCTCCGAATAGCCTCCTTATTTCCCTTCCGGGCATAGAACTTGCACTATTCATAGCCGATGACACTACTTGGCAAAGGCTATTTCATCTGGAAAATCCCCTATTGCGACGGCGGCGATCCAGCGCGCATCGCCGCTCGTGCGCGTGGGGCGAATCTTTCCCATGTGTTGATCAAGATCGTCGATGGTGCCTATTGGGATTACAACTTCGATAAGGAACGCGGCATCGACTTAATCCCGCCGGTGAAAGCCGCCCTGGAAGCAGAGGGAATTCAGGTTTGGGGCTGGCATTATGTGCGGGGTGATCAGCCACTGGCGGAGGCCCAACGCGCCATTAAGCGCATCAAAGAACTCGGTGTTACCGGCTATGTAATTGATGCAGAGAAGGAATATCGGGATTGGAAGAAGGAGCGGGCCGCGGGTATTTTCATGGATGAATTGCGCAAGCATTTGCCAGATTTGCCCATGGCACTCAGCACCTATCGCTATCCGCAAACACATCCGGCACTGCCGTATGAGGTCTTCCTGGAAGGCTGCGACTACGCTATGCCCCAGGTATATTTCGAATCCGCTCACAACCCGGAGGAGCAGCTGCAGCGCTCCATCGATCAATACATGGAGTTCAAGAACGCGCGCCCCATCATCCCGACGGGTCCAACCTACCGGCGCGGTTCCTGGCGGCCGACGGTGGACGACATCACTCGGTTCCTGACAAAAGCGAAGGATTCTGGCCTGACTGCAACCAATTATTGGAGTTGGCACTTCGCCACCAGGGACCCGGATGGCGAAATGTTTGAGGCCGTTAAGAACTTCGATTGGCCATTCGAACCGCCAATTGCCGATATGCCCGAGCGCCTCATCGGCCGGCTGAATCAGCATGATCCGGACCACGTAGCTGGACTTTATCGCAATAATGCTGCCCATGTCACTGGGGAGCGGACGGTCCTGGGTATAGAACCGGTGAAAGCATGGTATCGCACATTGCTCAAGGATCTTCTGCCGGAAGCCACCTTCGAAGTCACGGGCAAATATGTGGACGGCGAGACCCGCCGATTTACCTGGATCGCGGACAGTCCAAAAGGCCGCGTTCGCGATGGCAATGACACTTTGAATACGGTAGATGGGCGCATCCGTTATCACTACAGCTACTTCACGATCCAGCGAGCCTGATCACTTTTTCATCGATTTAATCCTCTGTTAATGACTGCATCCCATGGGATGGTAGACTTGATTAAGTTGGGACTATATAAGGAGATGGAGGCAGGTATTCCATGGATAAGGTGAAGAAATCCGAAGAGGAGTGGCGCCAAGAGCTTACTCCTGAGCAGTATAAAATTACTCGAAAAGGCGGAACGGAACCGGCATTCACCGGTGAGTACTACAAAACAAAGAAGGAAGGCGTCTACCGCTGCGTTTGCTGCGGGGCAGAGCTTTTCGAATCCGACGATAAGTACGACTCCGGCACTGGTTGGCCGAGCTTCACCCGGCCGGCTGATGAGGATAATGTGGGAACGGCGCCTGACAACAGTCACGGTATGCGTCGAACCGAAGTCGTTTGCAATCGCTGCGACGCCCACCTTGGCCACGTTTTCGAGGACGGGCCACAGCCGACTGGAAAGCGCTTCTGCATCAACTCCGCTGCGCTGAAGCTTGATGACGAAGAGGGCTGATACTCCGGATTAAGCTGTCCTGACGCCCGGCGCCCAAAGCGCCGGGTTTTCCATTTCAACTCATAACGGCATAATGGAGGCTAACGAGAAGCCAAGGCCTTTTAAAGAGCTACGCCGACGTTGAAAAGAGTTGCGTGCATGGAGATCAGTTCCAACTATCTTCAGCTCAATCTCAGCCGACCGTTTCGCCATTGGGGGATCGCCTCGCCACGGATGCCGGAGTGGTCTATTCAGGGATGCTCCATGGCTCTTTCAGCCGAAGTGAATGGTGAGTCTTTTGAATGGAAGGAAGGATTGAGGGAGGCGGATATCCGAAGGACCGGCGGACAGGACCCAGCTCATGGACCCTGGGTGGGTCTGGAGGCAGCAGGTCAGATACCAGGTCGGGAAATCGGTCTCAAGGTTGAATACAGGCTTCTGGAGCAATCGCCGCTGCTTATATGGCGTGTTCGGATCTCCAATCACGGAAAGTATGATTTGAAGCTGCAGTCTCTCGATCTTATGCGAGTGGGTGAGAATGCCGATCGATCCTCCCGAATTGGGATGTGGCTCAATACCTGGCGCCAAAGGCATCAGGGATCGAGGGAAAAAGCTGATTTCTGGTTGATGGATGGTTGGCAGAGCTGGAGCTTCGCCGGCACATTGGTGGATGAGAACATCATCACGGGCACAAGGCTGGGCCCCGCAACAAAGCCCATGTATCTCAACCCAAGCTCGAATCATCGCGGGCGCGTTTCTGAAATGTTCGCGCTGCTCGGGAACCGGGCGGAGCAGGTTGGCTGGCTGGTTGGCCAGCTTTCCGAAAGGCAGGCCTTCGGCTCGCTCCACGCTCAACCTTTCCGTGAGCGTGCCACTCTGCGGCTGAACAACTCGCTGGACGGAGTCCTGCTCGGGTCCGAGGATTCCTTTACGACGGATTGGGCGGCGGTCCAGCCCTTGGACTTAAGCCATCCGGAACCGAATGCTCCTTATCTCGAGGCTGTTGCCAGGGAGAATCAGGCTAGGCGGGAGTCCGAAACCCCGGTTGGTTGGTGCTCATGGTATTACTTTTTTGAGGACGTCACCGAGCGGGACATTCGGGACCATGTGGAATGGATCGCAGAGAACCGAGACTCGCTTCCGCTCCAGCTAGTCCAAATTGACGACGGTTATCAGCGCGAGATTGGGGATTGGCTCGAAAGGAAAGAAACATTTCCCTCGGGTCATCAACAGGTGGTGAAGGAAATCGAGGCTGCTGGTTTGACCCCTGGTTTGTGGTTGGCGCCGTTTATCGCCGTGCCCCAGGCTCGTATTGTCGCCGAGCATCCCGAGTGGGTTCTGCGGAACGAACGGGGCCGGCCTGTCCGGGCTGGCTACAACTGGGGCACATTTTTCATCGCCCTGGATCTGACGAATCCAGAGG
>JBKHKF010000024.1:0-14545 GCA_046537745.1 Anaerolineales bacterium
ATCAACCTGGGTGTCCACCAACAGCAGCAGCCTCCGCACTTCGTCATCGGAACCTTCGGGTAGATCGTATTGATAACCAGCCTGGACCGCAGCCTGCAGACGCGGTCCTTCCAGTTCACCCACGCGGTCAGGTCGATAAAAATCGGGCAACTGCATCGTTGATCTCCTTCGAAACTTGAAACGACAGGTTCTAATTAATCATATTCAGAACGAGGGTCAAACGCCTTCCTGACCGAATTATTGTCGGCACGGTGGAAGGAACACAATGAACAATCGAGAGGCATTCCGCCAGAATGGCACGCTGAATCCCTGCAGCCAACGAGCCCGGGCAGCGTGTCCGGCCGCAAGACCGTCCTGGTCCCGCCATAGACAGGCAGCCTCGGCCCAGCTTGCGGCTTGTTCGATGCCTGCGCCTGCCTAAGCGCCCCGATCCACCAGCTGCTGAAGCAACTCCCGTACCTGGCCGGCGTTGCGCAGAAAGTAGCGAGCCTTGGTTTGAGCGGCCGGACCGACCTTGATGGTAAAGGCGTCCTCCGGCATGGCAGCGAACAGGTCCTCATCCGTCACGTCGTCGCCGACGGCCATGATGAAATCGAAATCCGCCTCCGCCTGCGAAATCCAGCGATTGGCCGCGCGGCCCTTGTTCACATTGCTCTGCTTTACCTCGATAACTTTGCTGCCTTGCATGATATGCAGGCTGGTATTGGCCAGGTAGGATTCCAGCGTGTCCACCAGCTCCTTGGCCCGCAGCGAACCCAGCTCAGGTTCCGCGCGCCGGTAGTGCCAGACCAGGGAAGACCCCTTGTCCTCCAAATAGGCACCTGGCGTCCGGTCCACATAAACTTCCATCACCGGCCGGATTTCTTTCTGCCAGTCAGAGGTGGCACCTTCTTCCACCTCCTGCCAATCCTGGCCCGGCGGACGAATTTTCGCTCCGTGCTCCGCCACCAGATTGGTATCCAAATCGCCCAACCAGTTTTCCAGGGTTTTATGATCCCGACCGCTGATCACCACCACGCTGTTGCCGGAGTCCGCGCTCAGTTCAGCCAGCAGCTCCAGCAGCTCCTGATCCGGTATTGCTCCCTCGGCCCGGCTGGTGAAACCCACCAGGGTGCCGTCGTAATCCAACAGCAACAGTTTTTGATTTGCCTGCTCGTAGGATTCGTAAAAATCAATCCGGCGCTCACCCGAAAGAAAGCTGGCGCGGTAGTCGGGCCTGGATTCGCTGGCTGATTGGAGCTGGGTCAGGAAATCGTCCGCCCAACGATTGATGGTATAGCGTTCGAGACGGGCGATCATCGGTCGGTTCCGCCTGATTTGCTCCGCCTCCGTCATGGTCAGCGCCTGTAGGAGCTTTTCAACGATGCTCGGTTCGTCATGCGCATTCACGATGAGCGCCTCGCCCAGTTCCTCAGCCGACCCGGCCGTTTCGCTCAGGACCAGCACGCCGGTCCCCTCCGGTCTGGAGGCCAGGTACTCCTTGGCCACTAGGTTCATGCCATCCCGCAGAGGGGTCACCAACGCGACGTCGGCCAGCAGATAAAATGGGACAAGCCCTTCGAAAGGAAGCTTGCGGTACAGGTACCAGATAGGCGTCCAGCCTGGCTCGCCGAACTCGCCGTTTATCCGGCCAATCAGCTCATCCACCTGCCGCTTCAGCTCCTGGTACTCGGGCACAGACTGCCGCGAGGGCACGCAGATGGAGACCAATGAAACGCGGCCGCGCCAATCAGGATACTCCTCCAGAAAACGCGAGAAGGCATGGAGACGTTCGAGGATGCCCTTGGTGAAATCGAGCCGGTCCACCGAAAGCACAATTTTGCGATCGCCGGCCTGCTCCTTCAGCTCTGCCAGGCCCTCCTTGACCTCGGATAATTCGTGAGCGGAACCAAAGCGCTCGACGTCCACACCAAGTGGGAAGGTCTCGATCTTCACTGGTCGGTCACCCACGACGACCCGCCCGAATTCGCTCTCCCTCCCAAGAATACGTAGCAGCGCGCTGTTGAAATGCCTGGCGTAGCCAAAACTGTGAAATCCAATCAGGTCCGAGCCGAGCAGGCCGTTGAGGATATCCTCGCGCCACGGCAGCGTGCGGAACAACTCGTAGGATGGGAATGGGATATGCAGGAAAAAGCCGATGCTGGCCTGCGGCATGATCTCCCGGATCATGGCCGGCAGCAGCATCAGGTGATAGTCATGCACCCAGATCCGATCGTCCGGGCGCAGGATCGTTTCCAACTTGTCGGCGAACTGCCGGTTGACACGCTGGTACGCCCGCCATTCATCCCAGTCGTAATGGGCGTACTGCATGAAGTAGTGAAAGAGCGGCCACAAACAGCCATTGGAGAAGCCGGTGTAGTAAAGGTCAAAATCCTCTTCATCCAGGAAGAGCGGCGCGCAGCCGTACTCCTGCCGAAGGTGCTGCTCCAACTCGGCCGCTTCCACTTCATCCTCCGGCTCAATACCTGGCCAACCCAGCCACAGCATCTCCGTCTCATCCCGCAGCGAATTCAGGCTGGTGGCCAGCCCGCCCACGCTGGGTTGATAGCTGAGGCCCTGCTCCGTTCGCTCCACGCTGACCGGCAGGCGGTTGGAGACAATGACCAGTCGATTGGTCGGGTTCGGCTGATCTTGATTTTCGCTCATTCGTGCCTGCTTTCCTTCCTGCTTCCCTCGCCGTCCGCGGCGCCAGGGAGTGCGTACATCCGCAATTTGACCTCCGTTGATTCAAGCATACCACCGGCAGATTAACCTTCTTTCATCCACCATAATAAGCGCGTTGACGGCGCCGCGGTCGCTTGCTATGATTTTTGAAAGATCACCAAAGGACCCCTTTTGACTTCGGAACCCACAGAGTCCAAATCAAAGACCGAGGCAAATCCCGCACCGCTGCCCTTTGTTGCAGGCTGGCACCTGGGCCGGTTTAGCTGGAATGGCGAGCCGCTGGCCGCCGCCGGCTCGATCCCAGCTTCGCTCGAAGCTCCGCAGGAGTCGAGCCTGGCCGAAATCGCAGGCGGCGATTCCGATTGGCTTGCACTCCGACAGCGGGCAGCGGATCATCTCGGATCATGGGTGAAATTTGAGGCGTCCCGTCCTCAAGGGTATCAAGCATGGCTTTGTGCGGCCTCAGCGCGGGAAGAGCCAGAGATTTGGCTGCTGCTCCTTCCGGCGGACGCTTTGCCTGCCAGCGAAAAGCACCTGATTGAAGCGCTTCCGCTTGGCCTGGCACTTTTCGATTCCGAGGGAAGGCTGAGGGCGATCAACCCCGCGTTGGAAAAGCTCCTGGATTTCGGAGCGAAAGAGCTTATTGGCCAGGATCAGACGGCTTTTTGGCAGGATGTCGGTCAACGGGCAGCCGCGCCAGAATTCATCGGAGCCGCCATCCAACATGCAGACGCTCAACGTAGCTACGACTTCGAGCTGGAGATGGCGGGTTTGTCCCGCAGGCACCTTCAGGTGAACTTCTTTCAGCTGGGTGGCCAGGGCTGGGGCGCTTTGTTCCAGGACATCAGCCAGGCCAGGGACCAGGCAGAGTGGAAATTGGAGCTGCTTTCCAATCTGGCTCATGATTTGCACACCCCCTTGGCCACGCTGAAGGGCCATACCACGGCACTGCTGGCCAATTACACAGGCTGGAACCCATCGATGATTCTGGAATTCCTGGAGACGATGGACCAGAGCGTGGATGATCTGGTCCGTCAGGTGGATCGCAGCCTGGCGCTCACCCGTCTGGAAGCCGGCCGCCTCGGCCTTCAATCAGAGACCACTGCCGTTGAGGACCTGGTTCGCTCCGCCATGGAACGGGCGGTCAGCAGCCTTGGGGAACTAAATACGCAATTGTCGCTGCCTGGGGACCTGCCGGAGGTGCAGGTGGATCCGGCTCGAATCGAGGAGGTGCTCATACAACTTTTGGAAAACGCGGCGCGCTTTAACCCATCCGGCGCGCCGATTCACCTCCGCGCCAGCGCTTCGGAGGCTGTGGTTGAGCTCTCGGTGGTGGATCACGGTCCCGGAGTCCCTCCGGAGCGGCAGCAGGAGATCTTCCAGCGGGGCTTCATTGAAGGAAGTGCCGGACAGACCGGTCTGGGCCTTTACATCAGTCAGAAAATCATCGAGGCTCATGGGGGGCGGATCTGGGTTGAAAGCCCGCCCCCGCAGCAGTCGAGCGGCGCGGCCTTTCGCTTCACGCTGCCGATTCTGCCCGACGAGGCGCAATTGAGGCAGGCCGCGCCAGCCAGCAGCCCCGAACCTTCAGCCGAGCGCACTGTGCTCGTGGTCGAACCCGACCTGGATTTGCAGGCCCTGCTGAGGGCCATTCTCGAACCTGCCGGTTATCGGGTGGAGTTGGCCAGCGCCGGCCCGACTGCGCTGGATCGCCTGGCTAGCGTGGAGCCCTCCGCTGTAATCCTGGATTTGTCGCTGCCGCGGATGGATGGTCTGGCCGTCTGCGGCACCATCCGCCGCCGCTCCAACCTTCCGATCCTGGTGCTCATCTCCCAGGACCAACCACAGGACCTGGAGGCGGCTGTGGACGCGGGCGCCGACGATTATCTGACAAAGCCCTTCCAGAGCACTGACCTGCTGGCCCGCTTGCGCGCACTGCTGCGCCGAGCCGATCGATGGCGCCAACCGGCCGGCACCTCGCCAATGGAATTCGGCAACCTGGTAATCCACCCTGAACGGCGGTCGGCAAGCCTGGAAGGGGAGCCGCTGGACCTGACGCCAACGGAGTACGAGTTGCTGCAGTACCTGGCCCACCACCAAGGCCAGGTGCTGACCCATGCCCAATTAATCGAGGCGCTCTGGCCGTTGGGTCAGGGCAACCGCCAGGCTTTGTTCGTACACATCAACCGGCTGCGGGCCAAGATCGAGCCGGACCCCGAGGCCCCGGTCTATATCGTCACCCGCTGGGGCGTCGGCTACACGTTCAGGCCCAGAAAACCCGCGCCCAGTTAGGCCTCTGTTAGAATAAAGCAAGCTCAAGAGAGAATTTCGTTAAAAATAGCTGGCATAATGGATTAAGCTCGCCGGGACGGGTATTTTAGTCGCGGCGAGCGGTGGCTCACCAGCCTCTTTTACAAGTGGCCGCTGGCCAGCAGATCGAATGAGGTAAAATGAAGGTTCGCGCCAAACGCCGGGGCTTGAACCAGGCCCGGCGATGGTGTGGGGACCGAAACAGTTGAAGGGATACGGGAAGGTCTAAAGCCGGATGACAGCCAGAGTGCTGCTCCTGGAGTCGGAGGCGAGCTTGCGTAAAGTCGTCGCCGCCAGTCTTCAGCAATCCGGACTGGAGATCATCCAAGCCGCCAGCCCCGCTGAAGCCCGTGATCAGTTCAGCAAGAACCCACCGGCGGTATTCGTGCTCGAGTTGGACCACCCCGCCAGGGAAAACGGTCAACTGATCGAGGACTACCGGGAGCACAGTGGATATGGTTCGGTTGTACTGACGACCACCGAACGCCTTCAGGATGAATGACGCCAACGTTATCAGCCAGAAGCAGTGGTCTACAAGCCTTTCGATATTCGGGTTTTAGCGAAGAGCGTACGGCGTTTGATCAGCGCCGCCAGAGACGAACAAAATACACAAGGAGTGACGGATGGCCCAAGCGACCAAAGATAAGACAACCTACGCCAAGGGAGATTGGATCGTTCATCTGTATCATGGCGTCGGTCAGGTCAAAGGGATCGTCTCCAGAGAGGTCGCTGGTGAGACCTCCAAGTACTACCGAGTAAAAACCGACAACAGCACGTTGTTTATTCCGGTGAAGGAATTGGACGAAGAGCGCATGCGTCCTGCGGCCACCAAGAAGGAGCTCAACAAGGCGCTTAAAGTGCTCAAAGCAACTCCCAAGGAAATGGCCCCGGATCACAACGACCGGCGGCGTCGCATCCGCGAGGTGAAGAACGAAGGCTCGCTGGAGGATATCCTGGAATTGGTCCGGGATCTGTCCTGGCGCCGTTATGATAAGAAATTGAACAATACCGAAGAACGCGCACTGCGCCGCTTCAAGGATCGGCTGCTGCGGGAATGGTCGGTGGCGATGGATACCACCCCCGAAGAAGCCCGCCGAGAGTTGAACAAGATCCTGCGGCGTAACCGGCCCAAGGATGAGGATGACTCGTGATCTGCCATCGCCCCGCTTTATGGGCCGGTGGGCGACGGCGATCTTAATATTCGCAAGGAGGCACTGAGTGACGTCCGAAATTATGGACAAACTAGAGAATGTCGAGGACCAAAGCGAGAACTTTGCAGCTCTATTCGCAGAGGCCCTCGACGATTATGACTACGAAAATCCCCAGCGCGGCCAGATTATTTCCGGCGAAATCATTCAAATTGATGATGATTCCATTCTCGTCGATATCGGCGCCAAGCGGGACGCCATTGTTCCCCGCAAGGACCTGGACCAGCTCGACGACGAGATGATAGCGAGCCTTTCCCAGGGGGACAAGCTGCCCGTGTATGTCCTGCGCACTGCCAAGATCGGCGGTGACCTGCTGGTTTCCATCCGTCGAGGATTGGAGCAGGAGGACTGGGAACGGGCCCAGGAGATGCTCGATTCCGGCGAAGCCATCGAACTCGAGATCATCGGTCAGAACAAGGGTGGCGTTGTCGTCCGCTTCGGCCGATTGCGCGGCTTCGTCCCCAACTCCCACATCCCCGACCTTCGCCGCCACGGCGGCGGAGAGGAGCTGCGGGAGCAGAAGGAAGAGATGATCGGCGACACACTGGTCGTCAAGGTCATCGAGGTAAACCAACGGCGTCGACGACTGGTTCTTTCCAGCCGCGCCGCTCGCCAGGAACGCCGGCTGCATCGGCTCAAAGAACTTGACCCTGGTGCCACCATGGAGGGCAGAGTCGTCAACTTGGTTGACTTCGGCGCCTTCGTCGATCTGGGGGGTGTTGATGGCCTGATCCACATCTCTGAACTCGACTGGAGCCGGGTGGACCACCCCTCGGAGATCCTGGACATCGGGGATGAGGTGGAGGTCGAAATCACCAACGTGGATGTGGAACGCGAACGGGTCAGCTTGAGCCGCAAGAACCTGCTCAAGAACCCGTGGGAATCCATCGAAGAGAAGTACAGCCCAGGCGATCTGGTCGAAGGTGAAATCACCAACGTGCGCAACTTCGGCGCGTTTGTGATGCTGCCCGAAGGGGTTGAGGGCCTGATCCATGTCAGCGAAATCGGGATCATCGGCCCTGGCTCCCCGCAGGACGTCGTGCACCCGGGCGACGAAGTGCTGGCCCGGATCATCGACATGGAGCCCGAGCGGGAGCGCATCAGCCTGAGCCTTAGCCGTGTCAGCAAGGACGAGCAAATGTCCTGGCTGGAGAAGCAGGGGATCACTCAGGAGGAAGCTGCTGAGGAAGCTGACAAGGAGGTCACGGTTGTGGCTGACTTTGACGCTGAGCTTGAAGCAGAACTCGGTGATCGGATGCCGGAGGACGTCAAAACCGCCGGCGAAGCCGAGGCGGAAGATGAAGTTGAGACAGCAGAAGAACCCGAGGCAGCAGAAGAACCTGAGGCGGAAGCGTCAGCCGAAGTCGAAGCTGAGGCGGTGTCCGACGAGGACCCCGAAGCAGAGCCCGAAACCGAAGTCGAGGGCGCGGTTGAGCCCATAGCCGAAGCGGAAATTGAAGAGGTTCAGGCCGAAGAGGCCGAGGAATCCGAGATCGAAGAGCCTGAAGCGGAAGCTGAACCGGTGACTGTCCCCGATGTTTCTGATGCCGAGGAGGCGGAGGAAACCGAGGAGGAAAAGGACGAGTAGCATTCCCTCCAATTAATTCAAAAAGCACCCGCCAGTGGTGGCGGGTGCTTTTTCTTTGCTTTTTGCATTACGTTAAAATACCTTTAGCCTTGCACCAGCTCTGAAGTGCAGTGCGGGCAGCGGACTGCCTCGATGGCGATGGATTTCTTGCAGTACGGGCAATCCTTAGCCGTCGGCTCGGCCGGTTCTTCCTCTTCATCCCGACGCAGTTGATTCATGGTACGTACAAGGAAAAACACGGCGATCGCGATCAGCAAGAAGCTAATCAGGTTGTTGATAAAGAGACCATAATTGATCGTGACCGCCCCGGCCTCCTGAGCCGCCGCCACCGTCGGGTAAGGGCCAGGGGCCTGCACACCCTCACGCAGCACGAGGAACAAATCCTGGAAATCCACATTGCCCAGCAGCAGACCTAATGGCGGCATCAGCACGTCATCAACCATCGAACTGACGATAGTGCCAAAGGCGCCGCCGATAATGATGCCCACAGCCATGTCCACCACGTTGCCGCGCAGCGCAAACTCCCTGAATTCCTTGAGCATCATTCTCTCCCTCGCAAATCGGTTTCAGTTCTCATCGCCCTCGAATTTCTTGCGGTGCTCCCGCCAGCCCCGGAGCACTCGGTCCTCCGGCTTCTCCCGCCCCAACCGCAGCCCGATGATCAGCCCGAGCTGTTCCAGCATGCCCTGGGCTTCCTTCAAATTTTGACCATCACTTTCCAGGATAGCCTCCGCCAACTCCTTGAGCGCCTCGATGGCTCGGGGCGTATTCATGTCGTCGTTCATGGCATTGACGAAGTTGGATTGAGCCCAGGTCGCGCTAAACCGCTCCCCTTCTCCGCCGCGCTTCTGGGCAGCTGATGTCAGCAGATCCGCCAATTCACCCGCCGCCTCAAGCTCCTGCTCATCGTGCGACCATGGGATGCGGTAATGGTGATTGGCCAGGTAAAGCCGCATCGCATCAGGCGCGTGCCGCTCGAGCAGGTCCCGGACCATCACCAGATTACCCAGTGATTTGCTCATTTTCTCGCCTTCATGATGGACCATGGCGGTGTGGAACCAGTAGCGCACGAAGGGCTTCCGGCCGCTGACCGGCTCCACCTGTGCGATCTCGCACTCGTGATGCGGAAACATAAGGTCCGAGCCGCCGCTGTGGATGTCGATCACCTCGCCGAGATATTCGGTGACCATAGTGGAGCATTCGATGTGCCAGCCTGGTCTGCCCATCCCCCAGGGGCTCTCCCACCCCGGCTCACCCTCCTGCTGCGCTTGCCACAAAACGAAGTGCAGTGGATCACGCTTGTTGGGGTCATCCGGGTGATTGCCCCGCTCATTGGCAATGGGAAGCATCTCGGCCCGATCCAGTTCGCTCAGCTTTCCGAAATCATCCCAGGCCTCAATGTCGAAATAGACATTCCCTCCGGCTTCATAAGCTACACCCGCCTTCACCAATGCCTGTACATCCTCAACGATGGCTTCAATGACGTCGCTGGCTCGCGGAAAGACTTCCGGCGGGCGGACATTTAAGCTCACCATATCGTCGATATAGTGCCGGGTCCAACGGTCACCCAGTTCCTGCCAGTCTTGGTCGACCTCTTGCGCCTTGCCAAGGATGTCGTCATCGATGTCCGTCACGTTTTGAACGTAGCGCACGCGATGGCCCATGTACTCCAGATAGCGAATGAGTACATCATTTGCCCCGTAGGTGGCAGCGTGGCCCAGATGGGTGGTGTCATAGGGGGTGATGCCGCAAACATAAATGGTGACCGGATCACCTGATGCCTCGAAGGGTTCCAGGCGGCCGGTCAGGCTGTTATAGATTTTCAAAAGAGCACCTCGGCGACGCCATTAGATTGGTTGCATGATTCAGGCTGGATGTTTGAATCATACCAAAGAGCCGAAGGCGGATTCAGAGGGACGTCTCAATCCAAAATTACCGCAGAGTGAGCAGGAAAGCGACCAGATCCTTGACCTGGTCCTCCGTCAGCACCTCTTCATATTTTTGGTACATCACGCCGGGCTCGAATCCTTCGACGACGTGAACATTGGGCTCCAGGATGGATTCCCGCAGATATTCAGCGGCCGACTCAGCCTGGCCGGAATAATCATCCGAAAGGAGGAGAGCCTCGGCACGGCCGCCCACCTCAGCATGGGATGGGCCCACCTTAACTTCCCCGGGCTCAAGCGAGTGGCACGTGATGCAGCCCGGGGCCTGCCGGCTTCCGAGGGTTTCCATCGAGTAAATCCGGCGACCCTCTACCGGGTCGCCGGCCTGGCCAGCACAAGCGGCCAACAGCAGGGAGAGCAGCAGCATGTAGAGCGATTTCACCGGAATAGATTTACCTTGAACTCAAGAGGCAACCAGGAAAGCCGTCAGATACATGATGGCCAACCCGAGAACGAAGCCGCCAAAATTCAACCAGCTGACAGCCGGTTCCCCGGATTGTTCGCCGTAGCCGCGCAGCAAGCTCCAAACCTCCACGATCACCTGCCAGATGGCCCCGGCGCCGATACCCAGAAAAAGCGCAGTGAGGACTGGCGAATAGGCGAACCCGCCAATCCAGGCACCGAGAATGGCCGGCGCGCCCGCCAGCAGCACCAAGCCCGCGAAGGTCCACAGACCGGGTACATGGGAATCCTCAGCCTCGTCTTTGGGCACCAGCGGAGCCACGATGCCGACGCCCTCGGTGATGTTGTGCAGTGTAAAGCCAATCACCAGGAAAGAACCAAGCGCCGCCTCTCCCGCAGCGAAGGCCGCGCCGATAGCCAAACCTTCGCCCAGGTTATGCAGGCCGATACCCAGGGCGATCATGGCCGCCAGGTACAAACTGCTTCGGCGCTCCTGCCGATTGCCGACTGCCAGCAACAGAAGCCAGGTCAGCAGCGCCGCGAACAGCACCATCGCCTCACCCTGGAAGATACCGGGCAGACCCGCGCTGATTTCGAGCGCCTCCAGCAGTGTATCGACGAACAGAAACACCAGCAGTCCCAAGGTGAGCGCCAGCACCGCGCCCAGCCATTTTCGGCCAGCCCGCCGCATGGCCGGGAACCACAGCATGCCCAGGGCGACCGGGATTATCCCGACGTAGATACCCAGCAGCCCGTAGGCCAGGAACTCCCGCAAGCCAGGCGTTGGCGCCGTCACCGCCAATTCGACCTCGGTCTCAAAGGTGGCGCCGAGCGGCGTGATCAGCTTGATCTTGTGCGCTTCGGTTGCCACCCAGGGGTACGGTACACGGACGGTGACGGTTTCCAGGGCCGAGATCTCGCCCTCTGGGTGAACCTGGAAAGTCCAATAGGCATCGTCCACCAACACCTGGGCGATTTCCACCGGGTCGGGCCCGTTGTTGATTACGCTGAGCTCAAATCCACTCTCAACCACTCGTACTTGCCGGATGGCCAGATTCTCCAGCGGGGGTAGGTCTCCGCTGAAGAAGGCCAGCGGGTTCAGCATAACGAACAACCCGATCATCACAGCGAGTGCGAGAACGGGCAATGTGGCAGTCAGCCACAAAGGCAAGCCAAGGAAACGACCCTTGTTATCTTTTGATCTCGCTTGGTCAGTCATTGGTCACCTCGAAGAAGCCCATCCAGCCCAACTCCACGAACTCGCTTTGATGGGCGTGGAACATGTAACGTCCGGGTTCAAAGCCTTCAAAAGAGAACTCCAGAATCCCCCGCTGAGCCTGGCACTGCATGATGGTATCCACCGTTCGTAGCGTTGGCTCAAGCGTGGTCCCATGATCGTAATAATCGAAGAAGTTGGCGTGGATGTGGATGGAATTGATGGGGTCAAATTCTGTAACGTTGATGAGATAGATCCGCTGCTTCTGGCTGGCCCGGATCTGGATCGGCTTGTCCTTGAAGGCGAAGGCGATGCTGTTGACGGCGTACACCTCGTTCTCATCGTCGAAGTTGGTGTCGAACCCGTTCATCAACATCATCATTTCGTTGTATTCCCGGTTTTCCGGGTACTTATGATTGCGAGTCTTCGCAATTTCGCGCTCCTCACCCTGGTATTTGTCCGGATCAGGATCGACAATAAACGCGCCGTAAAGTCCTTTGTGAATGTGGCGTTTCAGCGGCGTCGAGTGGCAGTGGTACAAATGGCAGCCCATCGGTTCGGCGTCGAACTCGTAGATGGTGCGCCCGCCGGATTCGATCATCCCGTCCCCAATGTTGGGCACGCCATCCATCGTGGCCGAGTGGATCCCGTGGAAATGGATGGTGTGAGGATGTGATCCGCCGTTGATGAACTCGATCCGGATCCGATCGCCTTCCACACAGCGCAGCGAAGGGCCCGGCACCCGACCGTTGTAAGCCCAGGAAGGGAAATACAGTCCCGGGGCGATCTCGATTTCTTTGTCGACGGCGGTGATGCGGTATTCCCGCAGCGTTTGACCGTTCTCTAGCGTGCTGACCTCACCGTAATCCCAGTCATAGAGCATCTCGTGGGGGTCGAAGCCATTCGCCTCGTTGTCAACGGCGCCGAGGGTGCCAAGCGACCCTGCATGCTCGTCATGACCATAGGGATCATCGCCCTGGGCTTGGGGTTTATACTGGCTGTCGGCTATTTCGCGCCGGGCCACCGCCGCCGAGGTGGCCAGACTTCCGCCTAACACACCGGCTTTAATGAAGTCGCGGCGCGAGAGCGCTTGTAATTTGTCTTTATTCATCGATTGCAATCATCTCCCATATTCATCTCAATCTATATTCTGAACAAAAATCTTCTCGGCTGCTCGCTGGCTCAGCGCGTGTTCGACTTCCTGCCCGCGAACCTGAATATGCAATGGCCCTTCAAAGGGGCCGCGATCCCGCACATCAATGATGCTGGCGAGCTCAATATTGAGCTCATCCAGATAGCGCAAAAGCTTTGGATCATCCACCACTCTGACGACAGCTCCGCTCTCGCCGGGCTCCAGGTCCGCCAGGGGGATCGCCCTGCCCAATGGGATATCACCCTCCAAGCTCGGGATGGGATCCCCATGCGGATCCACCTCAGGGTGTCCCAGGAACTCGGCGATCCGGGCTGCCAGCGACTCGGAGATCACATGCTCCAGTTGGTCCGCTTCCTCATGGACCTCATCCCAGCTGTAGCCAAGCGCCTCCATCAAGTAGGCCTCAATGAGTCGATGATGCCGCAGCACTTCGCGTGCGATCTTTTCACCTGCCTCGGTGAGACGGACGCCTGCGTAGGGCTGGTAATCCACCAGCTGCGGTTCCATTTGGGCCAGCTTCTTGAGCATGCCCGTCACCGAGGCGCTGGACACTTTCAAGCAATCCGCCAACGACGAGGTCGATACACGCTCCCCCTCCTGCTCATGCTCCAGCTCATGGATCGATTTGAGATAGTCCTCAACCGCTGCCGAAAGAATCTTCATACTTAATTCCTGATTTAGGCGCACCTAACATTAATTGATGGTAACAACTGGCGAGCGCGCTGTCAACACCCAGCCCGGCGCGGCAGCTGCCACGGATCAAAGATAACGACGGCCGCACCGCACCAGGAGAAAGGACCGATCCCCTGAGGCGCCTGGAGTGAAGGGTGAACACGCCCAAAGCGGGACATCAAGAGGACGGCAAAATCGACGCAATCAGACCCCCGAACCGGGGTTGACACCTGACAAAAACAGATGTGACAATCATCAAGTGAAAATTATCACTAATACTGTTATGCTGAGGCTGTGCCTTTGCAAAGGTAGGACAAAGATGTCCTCCCCTGCGCGCGATTCATCCAAAAGGAGGTCTTGCGTGAACAGCGATACTGACAGGATCCACAGCATCATCGACTCCATCCCGTGGTTTTCAAAACTGCATCCGTCTTGCATACAGCAGCTGACGGAGATGGCACAAATTGGCTCTATCCAACAGGGGGAACGGCTGTTCAGTGAGGGTGACTCACCGGATTTCCTCTATGTTCTCATCGGCGGTCTCATTGCCCTCGAAATCCACGTACCCGCCCGCGGCTCCATCCGCCTGGAAACCGTAGAGCCCACCGATCTTTTCGGCTGGTCGGGGGTGACCGAAAGGGCAAAGAAACGGACGGCCACCACCGTTGCCGTGCATGACAGCGAGTATCTGGCCTTCCCTTCCAAGAAGCTAATGGGGTTGATCGACCGGGATCCACAGCTCGGTTACTGCGTTTATAACCGGGTGGCCAATACCATTGCGGACCGGCTCCAGGTTACACGCTTCCAACTCCTTGACATTTTTGCCAACCCACAGGAGGCAGACTGATATGACCGACCATCGCCCGGACCCGGGCAGCACCGTCGCGCTCGCAAAAAGCGAGCTTGACGGCCTCCTTCTAGACCTGCAGAACCGTGGTTATCAAACGCTCGGGCCAACCGTCAAAGGCCAGCATCTTACCTACGGACCCATCCGGGATATGGATGACCTCCCGTATGGGTTCAGCACCGAAGCCAGCCCCGGTCGATTCGAGCTGACCTACACCGATAACCACCGCTATTTTGACGCGGTCCCCGGCGGCGAGAGTTGGAAGAAGTATCTTTTCCCGCCGAAAACCACCTTATTCTCCGCGAAGCGGACCAACGGAACTTTCGACATCGAACCATTTGAGGAGAAAATTCAGCCTCGCGCATTTATCGGCGTCCGCCCGTGCGACCTGGCCGCCATCGATGTCCAGGATCGAGTGTTCCTGCGTGATGACTTTGCCGATCCCATTTACCGCCGTCGGCGTGAGAACCTTTTTATCTTGGCGGTTGAATGCCATACGCCTTGCGCCACCGGCTTCTGCCATTCCATAGGCACTGGCC
>JBKHKF010000328.1:0-3439 GCA_046537745.1 Anaerolineales bacterium
ATCGTGCCCACATTCATGTGCGGCTTCGTTCGTTCGAATTTCTCCTTGGACATGACTTCTCTCTCCTAAAGCTCGAATGATTGCAAGAGCGCTCCGGCAGCTGCCTAGGAAGCGCCTGCCAGAATTTTATCCGTGACCTTCGAGGTCACAGGCTCATAGTGATCGAATTCCATTGTAAATACGCCCCGACCCTGGGTCATCGAGCGCAAGTTGGTCGCGTAACCGAACATCTCTGCCAGCGGGACGGAGGCCCGAATCGCCTGGGCGTTGCCCCGCATTTCAATTGATTCAATTGTTGCCCGTCGGGCCGATAAATCGCCGGTCACGTCGCCGGTGTGCTCCTCGGGCACCACGACTTCGGCCTTCATCATCGGCTCCAAGAGCACCGGCCTGCCCCGCTGGACCGCCTCCTTGAATGCCATCGAGCCGGCCACTTTGAAGGCCATCTCACTCGAATCCACTTCGTGGTAGGAGCCATCCACCAGATGGACGACCATATCCGTCACAGGGTAGCCGGCCAGCACGCCGCCCTCGGCCGCTTCGCGCACACCGCGCTCCACGGAGGGGATGAACTCCTTGGGAATGGAACCCTTGGTAATATCATCCTCGAATTCAATGCCGGAGCCCGGCTCGGCCGGCTCGACATCGAGCACCACGTGGGCGTACTGACCACGGCCGCCGGTCTGCTTCACATAACGCAGTACGACATCCTTGGCGGGCCGTGTGATGGATTCACGATAAGCCACCCGCGGTCGGCCAACATTGGCCTGCACGTTGAACTCACGGAGCATGCGGTCGAGCAGCACCTCGAGATGCAGCTCACCCATGCCGCGGATCACCGTCTGGCCGGTTTCCTCGTCGCTGCCCACCTGGAAGGTGGGATCCTCTTCCGCCAACTTTTGCAGGGCCGTTGCCAGCTTATCCTGGTCGGCGGTGGTCTTGGGCTCGACGGCCACCGAGATCACCGGATCCGGGAAAGTGATGCTCTCCAGCTCAATGGTGTTGGAGGCATCGCAAAGCGTATCCCCGGTGAAGGTGTCCTTCATACCCAATACCGCAGCGATATCGCCGGCCAGCACTTCATTAATATCCTCACGCCGGTCGGCATACATGCGGATCAAGCGGCCCACCCGCTCATTGGTCCTCTTAGATGAATTGTAAACGGTCGATCCCTTGGTAATCTTGCCGGAGTACACCCGGAAGTAGGCCAATCGGCCCACATAGGGATCGGTGACGATCTTAAAGACCAGTGCGCTCAGCGGCGCCTCGTCGTCGGTCTCACGCGTGATCTCCTCGTCGGTGCCGGGCTTGACGCCCTTGACCGGCGGGACATCCTGCGGCGACGGCAAATAATCAATGACCGCATCGATCACCGGCTGCACGCCGCGATTGCGCAGCGCCGATCCGCAAAACACCGGTGTCGCCTTGTTGTCGATGGTGGCTTGCCTCAGCGCAGCTCGGAGCTGGTCGGGGGCCAGCTCTTCGCCTTCGAGGTAGCTCATCATCAGCTCATCGTCGAACTCGGCGATAGCCTCAATCATTTGCTCGCGGGCTTCCGCCACTTTGTCCTTAAGATGCTCCGGGATGGCGACTCGCTCGGGCTTGGCCCCTAGCTCATCATCCCAAACAACGGCTTTCATCTCAATTAGATCAACGACGCCCTCAAAATCGGATTCAATACCGATGGGAACCTGCACCGGAATTGGGTTGGCGCCCAGACGCTCGATAATCATATCGATGGCACGCTCGAAGGAAGCGCCCACTCGATCCATCTTATTAATGAAGCAGATCCGGGGCACTCCGTAACGATCCGCCTGCCGCCATACCGTCTCCGACTGCGGCTCCACGCCTTGAACGGCGTCGAAAACAACCACGCCTCCATCCAGCACACGCAAGGAGCGCTGCACTTCGGCGGTGAAGTCGATATGCCCGGGTGTGTCGATCAGGTTGATGACATGATCGCGCCACATCGCCGTAACGGCCGCCGACACGATGGTGATGCCTCGTTCCCGTTCCTGCTCCATCCAGTCGGTGATGGTCGTTCCCTCGTCAACCGACCCCAACCGATGCGTTTTGCCCGTGTAAAAGAGCAAACGCTCGGTAGTGGTGGTTTTCCCTGCATCAATGTGAGCGATGATCCCGATGTTGCGATATCGCTCTAGTGGATGTTCGCGCGCCATATCAATCCCGATAACCTAAAAAATTAACAACTTTCCTGTTTACCAGCGGTAATGGGCGAAGGCCCGATTGGCCTCAGCCATGCGATGAGCTTCTTCCTTCTTGCGGACGGCGGAACCTTGCCCGTTGGCAGCATCCATCAGCTCGGAAGCCAGTTGGTCGGCCATCGAGCGGCCGCCTCGACCCCTGGCTGCCTGCAGCATCCAGCGCATCGCCAGCGAATTACGTCGTTCTGGCTCTACCTCCACTGGAACCTGATAGGTAGCGCCGCCGACCCGCCGGGGCTTGACCTCAAGCACTGGCGCTGCATTGCGCACCGCCTGCTCGAAGACCTCCAGCGGATCCTCATTCATCCGCTCTTGAATCAGCTCAAAGGCGTCGTACACCAGATTGGCAGCCAGGCTTTTCTTGCCGCGCTCCATCACGCGGTTGATAAACTCAGACACCAGCACGCTGTTGTAGCGCACATCCGGTGTGACTTCTCTCTTCTCGGCCCTGTTCCTTCGCATTTGTTTCTCCGTTTACGTCCCTGTGACGTGAGAAATCGGCCGCTTGGTTGGCGCTGCGGCCGATCCTATCTTCTTTCGTTTATTCCCGTGGGCGCTTCTGACCATACTTCGAACGGCCCTGCTTGCGGTCCTCAACGCCGGTGCTGTCGAGGGTGCCGCGCACAATATGGTAGCGAACGCCGGGAAGGTCCTTGACTCGACCGCCGCGTACCAGCACGACCGAGTGCTCCTGAAGGGAGTGACCCTCGCCTGGGATGTAAGCCGTGACCTCAATGCCGTTGGTGAGCCGCACACGGGCGACCTTACGCAAAGCCGAGTTCGGCTTCTTCGGCGTTTGGGTCCGCACCTGGGTGCAGACGCCGCGCTTCTGCGGCGCGCCCTTCGGCTGACGAATACGCTTCTGCTTCATCGAGTTGAAGGTGTACTGCAGCGCAGGCGCCTTCGTCTTACTCTTTTTAGATTTCCGACCTTTTCGTACCAACTGATTAATTGTCGGCATTGTTCTCAACCCTTTCCACACGAAGCCGGGGCATCACGCCCCGGGCTTCTTCCATCAAGGGAGGCCATCGGTCCATCGCGATGGCCTCGCCAGTGCGTCGTATTCAGCTCAGCAGGCAGGATTGTGCTTGCTGCCTACCGGGCAACGGGCAATTATTCTACCATGCGGCTATAGGGCCGTCAAGCAAAACCAGTATTTGCGGATGTGTCGTGTAATTGCCGCGGGGAAGAAAAAGGAGTAGGCTCACCCGGGC
>JBKHKF010000329.1:0-3432 GCA_046537745.1 Anaerolineales bacterium
CGTCGGGCTTTACTTGTCGACCAACTGGAGGCCGGTGACCCACCCGATCTCTCGGGAATGGATTTTTCGGAGGATACTGCCTTGGTACTGGAGGGGCTCGCGGTCACCGCCGAGCTCATGGATGAAAAAGGGGATTTCACCTTCAAGAGCCTCATCGGCAGCATGAGCCAGCGCGCCAGCGATGTCCTGGCGATGCTGTGGCTGGCGCAAGCCTTCGACCTGGATTCCAGGGTTGATGTGGTTCCCCTTTTCGAGACCTTGCAGGACCTGGCTCGGGCTCCCGGGGAGATGGAATTCCTCTTCCAGCTTGAAGTTTACAGAGAGCATCTTGCCGGTCGAAGCCACTGTCAGCAAATCATGATCGGCTATTCGGACTCTGCCAAGGATGGTGGCTATCTGGCTTCGAACTGGTCTCTTTTTCGCGCGCAGGAAGAATTCGCACAAGTGGTGGAACGGCACGGCCTTTGCTTAGAACTCTTTCACGGCCGGGGCGGCAGCATGGGCCGGGGCGGTGGGCCGACCAATCGGGCCATTCAAACCCAACCGCAAGCCACCATGAAATCTGGAATGATCCGATTGACCGAACAGGGTGAGGTTATCGCCTATCGCTATGGCCGCGAGGAGATCGCCGACAGGCATCTGCAGCAGGTGATTCACGCCGCACTGATGGCGACAGGATCTCCACAAATGGAGCCGCCGGAACAGGAATGGCGGCGGGCGATGGACCAGCTGGCAATGTTTGGTCAGCAAGCGTTCCAGGACCTGGTTTATGAGAGCGAAGGCTTTTTGGATTATTGGAAGCAGGCCACTCCATTTCACGAGCTCGAGGAGCTGCCGATCGGTTCAAGACCGGCCACACGTCGTGAAGGCGGGTTTGAGGCGGTTCGTGCGATCCCGTGGGTTTTCTCCTGGATGCAGTGCCGTGCCATCCTGCCGAGCTGGTTCGGCATCGGAACCGCCATCAAAAGTTTGCAGCAGCAGCGAGACGAGGCAGATGAAATCCTCAGCACGATGTATCAAGAGTGGCCCTTCTTCAAGCTGCTGGTGGAAAACGTGGAACTGGACCTGGCCAAGGTTGAGCTGGGGATTGCGCGACATTACAGTCAATTGGTGGAGGATCCAGCACTGCGCCGGCGCTTTGATAACCGAATCCAAGAGGAGTATGAGCTAACCAGAAGCGCCTTGCTCGGGATCACTGGCCGGGATGAACTACTGGATTGGATGCCTGTCATCCAACATTCCATTGAGCAGCGCAACCCGTACGTCGATCCGCTGAATTACATCCAGGTCTCTCTCCTGGATGAGCTGCGGGATCTGGAGCCGGAGTCCGAACGTCACCAAGCGGTCCTGGACTCCGCATTGGCTACCATCAACGGAGTGGCAGCAGGCATGAAAAATACAGGTTGAGTTGGCGCCATCCCCTGGCCAGAACCCCCGAATTCATTCGGGCTTTTCTTCTTTCAACAATCCATTGTATTGCATGAGCGCCAAAAACTCACGCATCGATTTGCCAGGTAATGTGGTCGAACCTACGGAGACGCCGGAGCTTTCCAGCTATCCTTCGAAACATGATGAAGAAATTTCAGGCCATTCCTACGAGGCTCCGGCACTATATCCCCATCCTCAGTTTGCTGATCCTGGGCGCGGGCCTTATTTCCGCGTGCGCTTCTGGGTTAACATCCCGAGATTCCGCGGAGACTGCTGACGGAAGCCAGACCAGGGCGCCAGCTGCCCAGGAAAACGCTGCGAGCAATTTTGAAATCTCGCTCTACCAGGACTCGGACGAGGTAGGCGCGGAGACTGTGGAACTTTTCGACCTGCTGAATAAAGAAAAACCTATCGTATTGAATTTCTGGGCTGGACTCTGCCCGCCTTGTCGTTTGGAGATGCCGGATCTGGACCGCGTTTACCAAAACCATAAAGATGAACTGATCCTGATCGGTGTCGATATAGGACCCTTCACGAATCTTGGTTCAAGGGAGGATGGCCGGGAGCTGCTGCGGGAACTGGATGTCAGGTATCCGTCCGGAACAACTTTTAACGAGAGCGTTCTTCAGGAATATGAGGTACTTGGCATGCCCAGCACTTACTTCATCAAACCCGATGGGACGATTCACGAGACATGGTCCGGTCTGCTGACAGAGGACAAAATGGAAGAACTGGTTTCTGAGCTGCTGGCGGCTTCGGAGGGCAGCTAGGTGAAACAAATGGCCGATTTCGAAAAGGACAGTTGGCTGGCGCGCCTGGCGCAATTTCTCTTTCCAGCTGTCATCGTAATTGGCCTTGTTCTGTTTCTCATTGATATTCAAGCCTCCGCCGAATCGGCAGCAGCCAATGTGGTCAGGGCGCTGCCGGTGGGATTTGCCTTCGCAGCTGGCATGGTGGCCAGCGTTAACCCTTGCGGTTTCTTGCTGCTGCCCACCTATATCTCCTACCAGCTCGGGCTGTCAAAGGAAGATGTGGAACAGCCTGGTTGGCCGAGCCGACTGGGCAGAGCGCTTTCATTTGGATTGATGGCTACGCTAGGATTTGTTGTGGTTTCGGGCGCCGCAGGATTGGTGATCGCTGCCGGCGGCCAGTGGCTTATCCGTGTCTTCCCGTATGCAGGCCTTGTGGTGGGGGGTGTGATGATTCTGCTGGGCGGCTGGCTGATCGTCGGGGGCGGCCAGATTTCTGTGCTGGCAGCCAGCCGGCTGAGCATCAATCCCGAGCGCAGTATGCTGAACACCTTCTTGTTCGGGATTGTATACGCGGTTGGATCTTTGAGCTGCACCCTGCCCATCTTCCTGGCGGTGGTTGGAAGCGGATTGGCCACTCAAGGGCTTGGAAACTCCTTACTCCAATTCATTAGTTACGCGCTGGGTATGGGTTTAGTCTTGATAGCGGTGGCGCTGGCCAGCGCGCTGCTGCGCTCGACATTCATAACCTGGCTGCGCCGGGCGGTCCCATATATCGAGAGAGCAAGCGCGATGTTCCTTATTGGTGCCGGCGTCTATCTTCTCTACTACTGGATCTTCTTCGCGGACGCGATTTTGTAGGTATTCTTCTCCCTCCTCAAGGAGCCGGCAGCCGGCCAAAAACCGGCTGCCGGTTTGCTTTTAATTTGCGGTGCCTGAGTCCCCGCGTACAATGGTTCGGTGTGATGCAAGCAACTTCTTCCCATCAGAAAGGGCATGGACATGGAAGGAATCTTTGCTTTTTCAGGGTGTCTGATCGTGGGCTTGATAGTGGTGGGGGTTTTCCTGCTGCTGTCCTCGATCAAGCTGCTTTATGAGTACGAACGGGGCGTCGTCTTTTCTCTGGGCAAATTCTCAGGACTTCGTCAACCGGGCGTGACTTTCATCCTGCCAATTATCCAGAGTATGCAGAAGGTGGACATGCGGATTAAGACCGTGGACATCCCCCGCCAAGAGGTGATGACCAGGGACAACA
>JBKHKF010000330.1:0-3429 GCA_046537745.1 Anaerolineales bacterium
ACGATCGATTATGGCATTATGGAAAAGGCGGAGGAGGTTGCAATGCTCCCCGCCGGCGATCTCGGCTGGCGTGACGTAGGTTCGTGGGACAGCCTTTTTGAGGTCCTTAATACGGATCAGGATGGCAATCTGTTGCTGAGCGGGGAGCCTCTGCTGCTTGACAGCCAAGGTAATCTTGTGGTTCAAGAAGAAGGCCAAAGCCGCTTGATTGCAGGCCTGGGTATTGAGAATTTGATCATTGTTGATACCGGCTCGGCGCTGCTGATCACTACTCGCGAGCAGGCGCAGGACGTCAAGAAATTGGTGCAGGTTTTAAAGAAGCAAGGACGTGAAAAATATCTTTAGGAGTATTTTGTGCAAGCTTATTGTGTGAAATGTCAGACCAAAAGAGAGATTAAAGACCCGGAACCTACCTTCACGAAGACCGGCACGCCCGCCACAAAGGGGACCTGTCCGGTGTGTGGGACCGGATTGTTTCGCATGGGTCGGACTGATGCCCACGAGGGGATGGAAATCCCCGAGGAGATTCTTGAGGCCAAGCGAAAGCGCAAGGAAAAGAAGCGCCAGGGTCGCCTGGTCATTGTTGAGTCTCCGGCCAAGGCAAGGACCGTGGGCCGGATCCTCGGCAAGGAGTACCGCGTCAAGGCCTCTGTGGGCCATGTCCGCGATTTGCTCCGATCCAAATTATCCGTTGATGTTGAAAATGATTTCGAGCCCCGCTACCGCGTCCCTAACGAGAAGCGGGATGTTGTCAAGGAGCTGAAAGCCGACGCCGGAAGCGCCGCCGAGATATTCCTTGCTACGGACCCAGATCGAGAGGGCGAGGCGATTGCCTGGCATCTGCTGGAGGCGGCGGATATTGAGTCCGACCTCGCCAAGCGCGTTGTCTTCCATGAGATAACAAAACCCGCAATCACCGAGGCTTTTGGCCACCCGCGCGGTATTGATATGAATCTGGTCGATGCCCAGCAGGCAAGGCGCATCCTGGATCGCCTGGTTGGTTATAACCTGAGCCCTCTGCTTTGGTCTAAGGTTCGCAGCCGGTTGTCGGCGGGGCGAGTTCAATCGGTGGCACTTCGGCTGGTTGTGGAACGTGAACAAGCCATACGTGATTTTGAGCCGGAAGAGTACTGGTCACTGGATGGCGAGTTTCTGCAGCCGGAAAAGCCGCCAGCTTTCAGAGCGCTGCTCATGCGGATCGACGATGAGAAGCCTGAGCTCAGCTCAAAAGATGAGGTCGACGAGCTGGAGCTGGATCTGCAAAAGGCGAACTATCGAGTCAGCCTGGTCCGCTGGGGCAGCCGTCGACGCAATCCCAACGCACCCTTCACCACCAGCACCATGCAGCAGGATGCCTCGCGCCGCCTGAACTTCAGCGCACGGCGCACGATGGCCGTCGCGCAGCAGCTATACGAGGGCCTTGAAGGCGACGATGGCGAGGGCGGCGGCCTGATCACCTATATGCGTACCGATTCCACCCAGGTGTCGAAACAAGCCCAACAGGCTGCCCGCAACGCAATCAAGAAGGCGTTTGGGGAGGATTATGTACCTGGAAAGCCGCCGGTTTACGAGACAAAATCTCGCTCGGCACAGGAAGCGCATGAGGCCATTCGACCTACCAACCCGGCGCGCCACCCCGATCATCTAAAAGGATCGCTCACGAAGCAGCAGCATAGGCTTTATGAGCTTATCTGGCAGCGGTTTATGGCTTCACAAATGAAGCCCGCCGTGTACGACACGCTCCGCATGGAGGTGGACGGCGAATCCAGTGAGCATGCGTATCTGTTCAGGGTCTCGGCCTCGAGTCTGCGTTTTCCTGGATTTCTGGCTGCTTATGGCGATGGTGATGAAGGCGAGCAGGAGGATGAGGGTAAGGTTGCCATCATGGATCAACTGCCCGAGCTGGAGGAGGGGGATCCAGTGGATCTCATCGACACTCATCCCGAGCAACATTTCACGCAGCCTCCGGCCCGTTTCTCCGAAGCGACGCTTGTGCGTGAACTTGAGGAAAATGGCATCGGTCGCCCATCCACTTATGCTCCCATCATCACCACACTTCAACAGCGGGGCTACGTTCACCGACAAGGCCGGCGGCTGCATCCGACCGAAATCGGCGAGACCGTAAATGGCCTGCTCGTCGATCATTTCCCGGACATCGTTGATCTGGGTTTTACAGCCCGCCTGGAGGAAGAGCTGGACGAGGTCGCCGAGGGCGATCGGGAATGGGTGGACGTGGTTAGCGAATTTTATGAGCCCTTTTCCGAACGGCTTGAAGCCGCAGCCGAGAATATGCCGGAGCTGAAACCAGAGCCAGAGCATCTCGACCGTGAGTGCCCGGAGTGCGGCCACAATTTGATGATCCGCCATGGCCGTTACGGCAAATTCATCGGCTGCTCCAACTTCCCGGACTGCCGCTACACAGAACCCTGGTTGGAGAAAATCGGAGTGACCTGCCCGGAGGATGGCGGAGATTTGGTGGAGCGCCGAACCCGAAAGGGCAGGGTGTTCTATGGGTGCGCCAATTACCCTGAGTGTGAGTTCACTTCCTGGAAACGCCCACTGCCAGCGCCATGCCCTAATTGCGGTGGGATGTTGGTAGCGGAGGCCAAAGGTAAAGCAAGCTGCATTGCCTGCGAGCAGACATTCGATCAGGAATCCCTCGAGGAACCAGAAGCCGACCTGGCATAGAACCTGCATCGTCCTTGTTTGCCTTGATTGGAAGATCCGTCTAGAATTCATCGGGTACCCGCTATTTTTATGGTCAGTGCCCGGAAGAGAGGCAATATGGACACCCTGAGAGAACAGATGCATGGAACCGCGTGGGTGGTGGCTGCGATAGCCTTCATCCTTGGCCTGGCCATTGGCCTCGGCTATGCTTGGGGCATTAACCCAGTGGAATGGACTGATGCTACGCCAGATTTGCTCCGTGAAGACCTGCGCGTGGACTATCTGCGGATGGCCATCGACTCCTATTCTGTGAATAAGGATGTTGATCAGGCACTCGAACGCTACCAGCGGCTTGACGAACACGCCGATGACGCGCTTCAGCAGGTGGCAGCAAGTCCCGGTGAAGTGGAACCCACAGCGATTCAGAACTTCAGCGCGGTGGTGGAAATTATGGAGGAACCGGGACAGCAGGAGGGCCCAACTGAGGAAGGCGAGCCTGTTGAGACAGAGGAGGCTGTCGGCGAGGTTACCGCCGAGCCCGAAGAGGAGCGTCCAGTTGGATCCACCGCGATGCGGCTCATCCTGCCCGTATGTGGTGCCACCCTGGTACTCGGTTTACTGCTCATCGGGGCTCTTTACATGCGGAACCGGTTAGGTCAAGAAGATGAAGAGGCCTTCCTAGAGCCCGGCTTTGATATGGAAGAGGAATACGAAGAGGACTTCGAGGCCGCCTATCAAGAAGAAGGATTCGAGGATGAGTTC
>JBKHKF010000331.1:0-3429 GCA_046537745.1 Anaerolineales bacterium
CCGTTGTCCTGACGCCAGAACTCAGCCCGATCGAGCGGGAATCTGGCACGATAATCAGAGGCATCCCCACTAACCGGCTGATATGTGTTGGACCACACATGATCCGTTTCAATATCGCGACAGTAACAATAGGCGCCCCAGCGATCCAGCGTTGTATCGGCCCGCCAGCGGTTGATTTCAAAACCGCGCCATCGGAGGTAACCACCGCCGGCATTGGTGATCATCGCGCTCAAGCGGCCGTTGCTGAGAAGCTGCACCTTTGGCGTCACGGTTTCCGGCGTATCGAAGCTGCTGACGGAGGGCTCTGCGCTCACGGCGCCGACTCGGGAGGGGAGCTCCTCACGAGTCGCCATGTGATGCAGCACTGGATCCACCGGCACCCGCTCGAACAGCAGCGGCTCGGCCGCTTTCACCCGCCGGTCCGAATGGAAACGGTCTTGCATCCTGCCATCCAACAACAAATTGGCCATGGCGAGCAGCGACATCCCTTGATGGTGAGCCATATACGCCCTCACCACCACCCCGAGGTCCTCATCCCGGCTGGGCCGGCGGTTGTAGTCGATCGCCTCATAGTAACCGTAGGCATTGGTAAGCCCCTGGGCGGCCAGCCGGCGCAGATTCTCCACGCCCGCCTTCGGCCGGACCATCATGGCGAGCATGGTGGCGTAAGGCGCGATCACCAGATCATCTTCCAGGCCGCGCTTCAAGCCCAACCATGGAACTCCAAAAGCCCGGTATTGATAGGTCCGGTTGAAATCAAGATCACCGTAGGCCGATTCGGAAATCCCCCACGGAACGCCGCGTTCACGGCCGTATTCAATATGAAGCTGTACCGCCTCTCTGGCTGCCTTGTCCAACAAGGAATTGGGAAACGTACGCTGAAGTAAGTGCGGCATCAAATATTCGAACATGGTGCCGGTCCAGCTCATAAGCACGCGCTGCCGACCGCGCGAGCCGTAGGGCCGCGTCAGGGAAAGCCAGTGTTCCACTGGAATATCCCCGCGCGCGATGGCCACAAAGCTGCCAAGGCGGGCTTCGCTGGCAAGCATGTCGTAGTAGGACTGGTCGAAGCGGTGCTCCGACAGCTTGTATCCAACAGCGAAAAGACGCCGGTCCCGGTCATAAAGAAACTTGAGGTCCACCTCTGCACCGTATTGACTCAAAGATGACCGAAGCGACAGGACCGACTCAACCAAATCTTCGGCTGGGCCTCGCGCCCCATCCACGGCCGCCAGAACATCCTCGAGCCAGCGCCGCTGCCTCGTCCCCAACTCCGGATCCTCCAACGTTTTCCGAAGCCGACGCTCCAACTTCCAGCCGCCTTCAGCAAAGTCCCTCAGCGAAGGAAGCTGCTGCCGTAGATCCAAGACCAGATCCATGCCGGATGGGCTCAAGTCCGAGAGCTCAAAGCCTTGCTTTGCCCCCAGCATATCCAACCAGGGAAAAGTCCGGCGCCACCATTCGAGCGCCGATGAGGCCTGGTACTGCAGCTTACCGGCCCAATAGTCAAACTCCGAATCACCGTCAACGCCCCATGCCCGATCTCCACCGAGCTGTCGGATGAGCCCTTCGGCATCTTCAAGCTTTTGGAGCTTCTCAGGGAGTTCTTGCGGCAACGCCTCCATGAGAGATTGCTCGATCCGCTGCATCTTCTCCAATACGCGCGGCTCATGATCCCTTCGACGAAGCATTTCCTCAAGAACGCTCAGGGTGTCCAGCAGACCTTCGATGGCCGCGGTCATCGAGATGGGCCGCTCAATCAGCTCCTCCAGGCCGTGGTCGAGCGTCCACAGTGCGCCGACAAAATTACCGCTGTCCACAAAGGAGATATATCTGGGTTCAAGCGGTTCCAGGGAGGGCAGTGCATACCAGTTGAGCGGATGCCCTCGGAATCGTACCAGGCTCTCCAGGGCGCCCGCCGAGGCCGAGAGCCGGCCGATCAGGTCTTCGGCCGTAAGATAGCCAAAGTCATGAGCGGCCAAGGCAGAGAGCAACCACATGCCGATATTGGTGGGGCTTGTGCGCATGGCAATCTGATTCTGGTGGGAAACCTGATAGTTATCGGGAGGCAGCCAGGCAGTCTCGGGTCCGACGAAGTCGTCAAAATAACGCCAGGTGCGCCGAACCACCTCTCGGAGCATCCGTTGGTCCTCTTCCGAGAGCGTTTCCCGGGCCGGACGGTCGGCGGGCTTTCGGTTGAGCAACCAGCCGACCAAAGGACCCAAGGCCCACAGCAAAGACCAAGCCGTGATGATTGGCCAAGAAGCTCGTCCCCATTGGAGCGCCAGGGCGGCCATGGTGATCATCGCCAGGCTCAAGAGCGAAAGTGTGATCAGGAAGACACGGGGCTGCGCTCCAGAGGTACGCCCGGTCACCTGAGCCGTGGTCCACTGCAGCAATCGTTTGCCGCTCACCCACCGGCGGTAGAGCGCCCGCACCATGGCATCCGTTGCCAGTCCCGCCTCATAAGGTATCAACGCAGCTTTTGCCAGCGCGCGGGTGACCTCCCGGCGTATTTGAGTCAGGGACAGCGAGCGAAAGCGGGCCCGGCTGGTAGCCCAGGTCAGCGGAATGGCAAGCGGCTGGAAGAGAAGGATCAAGGCTCCAAGCAGGGTGAGGACGATCGCCAGTTCGGTGGAAATGAACCACGAAGCGATGAGCAGGATGAACAGCGTCGGGATGACAAGGCTGCGGCGGAGGTTGTCGAAAATCTTCCAGCGATTCAACCAGGAGAGAGGATTGGGCTCGCGGCCCTCTTCCCCATTCGGGACCGATGGCAAAATCCATTCAGAGATCTGCCAGTCTCCGCGGATCCAGCGGTGTTCCCGACGGGCATAGGTCAAGTAATCACTGGGAAAGTCGTCAAACAGCTCGATATCAGAGGCCAGGCCGACACGAAGATAGACGCCTTCGATCAAATCGTGGCTGAGCAAGCGCTGCTGGGGGAATCGACCGCCCAGCACCCGCTGAAAGGCCCTCGGGTCGTAGATGCCCTTGCCGTGATAAGAGCCTTCGCCGGTCAGATCCTGATAGGCATCAGAGACGGCATGCGTGTACGGATCCACACCGACCGGGTTTGTAAAGAGGCGGCTGAATGGGGTGGCCGTTGCGCTGGGCAGGCTGGTGGTCACCCGCGGCTGGATAATCGTATAACTGCCCTTCCTTACCCGACCATCCTCATCAATTCTTGGCTGATTCAGCGGGTGAGCGAGAGTCTCAACCAGCCGGCGGGCACTATCTCTGGGCAGTTGGGTATCCCGATCCAACGTGATCACATACGTGAAATCCACCAGTCGACGCTGATCGCCGACCACGGTGATATCCGGTTGGCTGTGAGGCTCCAGGCCGGCGATGACTCGATTGAGCTCCTCGAGCTTGCCGCGCTTGCGCTCCCAGCCGATGTATTTTTCTTCGGATTCGGTCCAGGTG